>JACRFO010000094.1 GCA_016217865.1 Candidatus Kerfeldbacteria bacterium
ACCGTCAAGAGCATGACCGGGAGCAGACCGAGGATGAGGAAATAACGGCGCATCTTTAATCTCCGATGATCGTCAGGCGTGGACTTCCACGCCGACGTTTTTCAGGTCTTCGACCAACTGGCTGGCCGACAGGAAGCGGATACCCTTCATACCCACCTCGACCGCAGCGTTGACATTGGCCTGAACGTCGTCAATGAAGACTGCTTCGTCAGCGTTGACATTGGCTCGATCGAGCGCTAACCGAAAAATCTCCGGACCGGGTTTTGACAACCCAACGTCGCAGGACAAGATGGCCGGATCGAACAAGTCGTACAAACTCCGCTTCATCAATTCGCCGGCGTGGATGTCCGTGATATTGCTGATCAATCCAACGTGATACTGCTTGCGCAAGGTCCGGATGATCGCTAAGACACCATTATCGGGGGCGATGTTTGTACCGTAAATCTGGCGCCAAACGGCCAACACGTCGTCAGTCACCCCGAACAGCTCGGCTAGTTTTTTGGCGAATTCCTCGGCCGTCAATTCGCCGCGGTGCAGTTGGTCCTTCCAATCCTGGCGCAGTTTCATCACCGCCTGGCGGTCGATGTGCAGCTGGTCGGCGATCTGCGTGAATATGTCCGGCTCGGTTTCCCGGATGACCACGCCGCCCATGTCGAAGAAGACGATCTTGATCATCGGCCACCCCGGAATTTCCTCAGGACGAACCACATCAACAACGAGATCGGCACGAACCAGTTCAGGGCCCGAAGAACGTCGTCGTTGAAGACGAACGTCCAGATCGCGAAACCAAGGTAACCCAACAATACGACCCCGGCGACGAGCCGTTGGCGTTTGCCGATTGTATGGACCGCAGGTTCCATGGCTACAGTGTAGCGCATGCCGGCGACTTGAAAAAGTCCGGAAAAAATGCTACCATGTATCCACGGCCGAAACCATCCAGGTCGACGCCGCCCACATGCATACGCGATTTCAATCGACCGCGCGATCCGGACACGCCGCCAGCTGGCTGGCGGTTTTATGTATCATCGCCTCGTTCGGGCTGACTCGGCCGGTGGCGGCGATCTCCCGAACCGCTGTCATCCAGGAAACCAACCGGGTGCGGACCGGCGCCCACCTGAACCGCTTGTTGCGTTCGACGACGCTCGAACGCGCCGCCGTAGCGAAAGCCGAAAGCATGTTCCGGCAGCAGTATTTCGGGCACACCTCCCCGACCGGCCAGAATTTCTGGTTCTGGCTCGGACCGAACCGAAGTCGCTTTTCCCAGCTCGGTGAGAACATCGCCCGCGGCTACAAGAACGAAAGAATCCTGTTGCAGGACTGGATGAAGTCGGGCGGCCATCGCGCCAACATCCTCGGTCCGGCATTCACCCACCTCGGTATCGGCATCCGCTCTGGCCGGCTGTCCGGCAAGCGGGTGACCGTGATCGTCCAGCTCTTCGGCAAGAAGAAGGTCACGACCGCGTTGACGACCGCCACCAACTGACCTTGGTCATTTCGCGCTTGACGCTGAGCGCGTCTTTGCGGTACACCACATCCAACCCTGCCGCCACAGACCGGGGAAAGGAGGAAATGCTGTGGCCACGTTCAAGATCGTTGTCTATCGGGTGATGAATCACCACTACGCCCGACTCGTCAAACCGGAAGATCCCATGCCCAGCGGCGTGGTCTTCGAGGTCTCGGGAGAAGCCGAACGCATGAACGACCAGCTGATGCTGGAGCTGGTCGCGGCGGCCAAAGCCGCGGCTAAGCAGCACAAGCTGAAGCCGAACGACATCATCGGCCTCGAAGACTTCCGCACCGCGGCGTAGTGCGGCCACACCCGGATCCCCGCGTCAGACATTTGACGCGGGGTTCGGATTGATTACGACTTCAGCAACCCGGCGAACTTCTGCCGGAACTTCGAGACTTTCGGGGTAATCACCATTTGGCAATACCCTCGTTCGGGGTGGTTCGCGTAATAATTCTGGTGGTACGACTCGGCTGGATAAAAAATCTCAAACTTGTTGATTTCGGTAATTATCGGCTGATCGTAAATTTTGGCCGCGTCGACCTCGGACATCACTTTTTCCGCGGCGTGCCGCTGCTCGTCATCGTGGTAAAAAATTCCGGAGCGATATTGCGGACCGACGTCATTCCCCTGCCGGTTGCGCGTAGTTGGATCATGAGTCGCGAAAAATACCTCCAGCAGCTGTTCGTATGAGATTACCGCCGGGTCAAACTCAATCTGCAGCGCTTCAGCATGACCAGTTTCGCCGGTGCAAACCTGCTCGTAGGTCGGATTACGAACCTGACCGCCGGTGTAGCCCGATGTCACCTTTGATACCCCCTTCAAATCCTTAAAGATTGCTTCGGTGCACCAGAAACAGCCGTTGGCTAAAGTAGCAACGGCATTATTCCCACCGTTCACGCTTCTCGTATTATCCATTTTTTTGTTCAACATACTTGTTAAAACTTACCATGGCAGAATGATAATCAGCTTGGCGTTCAAGATGGTTTAACGACCGAAAATGAAGCTCACTGATGATCAACGAAATCACCGACAAACCTACAATGATTGTATTCGGAATCGGAAGTAATATCCCAACAACCGAATGCTGACCAAAAATTCTTGGTAAGACCACCACCAAAGTCACAAATACCATGATGATATTTATTATGTGCAGCAAGCCGTTCAATCCGGTGATTTTCGTGTTGGTCGAGCCCAACCGTTGCATCAGGCGGAACTCGGCGTATGAAGCATATGGAACTACACCAAGAAAGAAAACGGAAGTTGTAGAGAAACCATAAGTCCAGTCGCCGCCGAACTGCCTCTCTGCCAATTGTAAAAGAAAGGCGGTTACCAACCCAATGCGAATAAGCCAAGTTCGGAATGTCGCCCATTCTCGATAATAATAGAGAGTGAAAACAATTTTTTGACGCACTTCTGGTAGGCGGCTCGACTGTAAATATGATTTAATAGTTGGTCGCCTGGCCATCAAACAAACCGAGGCGGATGTCGGTATGGCAACCAGAAAAAATGCCAGCAGTCCGAGCAACGACTTGGTATCAGTTGAAATTCCGAGTTCGTAGAACTTATTCAGTGTGATCCCAAGAAATACAACAACACCGATCAGCCCGATGACTACACCTGAAAAAATGATTATTCCAGTCCGCGCAACGACATCCATCGCCGCTAGATACTCGCGGGGTTCGCCCCAAAAATCTTCCGATTCGTTCTGCATATCTACGAATTTGACTCCATAAATTCGAGGGCGAGCGAGTTGATGCAATACCGCCGCCCAGTCGGTGGCGGGCCGTCCTCAAAAACATGACCGAGATGGCTGCCGCACCGGCTGCATAAAACTTCTTGCCGGCGCATTCCGAGTTCGTAGTCGTCCTGTGTCTTGACGTTAGCGTGCGCAGCTGGATCCCAAAACGACGGCCAGCCGGTCCCGGAATCGAATTTCGTATCCGACTTGAACAACTCCTGGCCGCAGACGACGCAGACGTACATCCCCTTGGCCTTATTATGCAAGAACTTTCCGCTGCCCGGCGGCTCGGTGCCTTTCAAGAAACAAACGTTGTACTGTTCGGGCGTGAGTTTCTGCTTCGCTTCGTCCTGGTCCATGTCGTTACCCGCTAAAAATCAACTGGCGCCGTCCATCCGCTGCCGCAGCTTTTCGAGGTTGTGGATCGCGATCTCCTCGAGCGACAATTTGAATTCCGACGCCAAGGCGGACAGGTACCACAGCACGTCGCCGATGTCGGCCTTCATCAGTTCACGGTCGCTGTCATCGTAGGCGCCGTCCTTGTCGCGGATGATGCGCTTCGCCGTATCGGCGATCTCGCCGACCTCGCTGGCCACGCCGAAGGCCGGATACATGAAGTTCTTCCCAACGTTCGGGTAGACCGACGTCCGTTTCGTTTCGGTCTGATAGTCGTTGAAGTTCATAGGTCTCCTTGTTTAAGGTTACCTGATCAAATTGAACTTATTGACCGGTGCTGCCGAATCCCCCGCTCCCGCGTGACGTCTCCTCGAGATTCTTTGTTTCTGACATTTCGACGCCGGCGATCGGCAAGAACAAACATTGAGCTACGCGCTCGCCCACTTTTAGACTCATTGGTTCGCTCGACGTATTCAGGAAGACGATTTTCCATTCACCGCGATAGGACGCGTCAATCACGCCGGCCAAGGTGTGCAATCCCTTCGACCCGAGTCCGGAACGATCGCGAATTAGTGCGACATGCCCTGATTCGAAGGCAACCGCGAATCCGAGTCCAATCGTCTTGCGCTCGCCCGGTTGAAGCGTGAATTCTTCCGGCGTCACTAAATCCCAACCGGCATCGCCGGGGTGCGCCTGCGACGGAATAACCGCCGCCGGATGCAGCTTTTGGACCTTGACTTCCATTAGGCCGATTTCTTCTTTTTCTTCGCGTCGTAGAGCTTCTTCGCTCCGTATGCGGCGGCGGCCAGGACCGCCAACTTCAGCAGCTTCTTGCCTTTGTGATGCTCTTTCTTTGTACCGTTTGACTTTGCCATATCATACTTCTCCATACAAAGTTCTTACTACTGCTAGCGTAGCACATTCCTTTCGGCTCTTCACGTCGTTATCGGCGGCGGAAAAGACTGGCTAAAAACAGGACGATCAGTGCGCCGATCAACGCCATAAAAATCGTTCCTAACGTTCCTTTTGAAAACCAGCCAAGCGACCGGAAAATGAAGCCCCCCGACGATCGCGCCGACGATCCCGAGAATGATGTTTCCGAGCAGCCCGTAACCGCTGCCTTTGGTAATAAGTCCGGCTAACCAGCCGGCGACCGCACCAACGATGAGGAACCATAAAATATACATACGCGTTCTGTTTACTGTTCAATGCATAACCAGACGCAGGAACCTCGAACATATTACGACACGTTGTAAGGTCGCTCGGCCAAGTCCGTCTCCATCTTCGAGGTCAAATGGAGCTCAATGTAACGGAGGATTAGCATGGTACAAAATGATTCAGACGACCCCGACACAGATTCCGACGAGGAACGCTCAATCGCACGAGTGAATATTCACGGTCACAGCGTCCTGTCGGACGACCTTCACGGGATGCGGTATCTCCGCAAGCTCGACCCCGATGAAGCTAAAACCATCTTCCAGCAGGCCAAAACAAAAGGATCGGCGGAATTCGAAACCCGCACTCCGGGCGGAACGCGGCATAATTATTCCGCACGATACAAGAATGGTCGATACTCGCTAAAAGACCAGGGCCGGGAAGAAAAGTACTAGTTCGAAAAAAACCTGAACTAGGCGCAAGCGCTCCGTAAAAGTATCGGGGCGCTTGTTCTTTGTCTACTTTGACCTCAATAAATCGGGCTGTCGCACCAACGCTAGAACGGCGACGACCATGCGTGGATCGTGTATCTCGCCGCGGCGGGCCAGGTGTTCAAGTTGTTTCAAGCTCACTCGTTTCACCTGTCCGATCTTTTCCGATTCCCAATGCTTGGCGGCAACCTTACGCAAATCAAATCCGAGAAAGAATGTTACCTGCGTGTCAGGAAAATCAGTCTTCACGACGGTCAATTTCTTCATTCGGCCCGGTCGAAGACCGAGTTCTTCCTCGCACTCGCGACGTGCGCCCTGGACCGGCGTTTCGCCCGGTTCGACAATTCCGCCCGGAAATCCCCAAATCCACCGGCCCGTCGAGCCCTTCTGTTCATGCATGACCAGTATTTTACCGTCAGCGGTGACCGGCAGAACATTGGCGGCTGGCCGAACTTTAAAATCCCAGCGCGGAAATGGCTTTTTTTGCACCAGCAAATGCACGTGCGAATCGCGGTAGACTGTTTTCATTTTTGTTTACCTATCCACCACCGCTTCAGCGGCGGCAAGCTCAAGGTCGATAGGACCCAGCCGATCATCGGGACGAACGCGGTTGACCAAGGCTTCGTCGCGCCAACCAACTGCAACGTAATGCCGGCGAACAGGTAGGTCATTCCCGCGATCACAACAAGGCGAAGCTTGCTACGCTCCCAGGCCTTGTCCTGCTCAACCTTTCGATTGCGTTCCTGGATTGAAGCGATGTCTTGTTTAATATTCATTGAGCATTACACACATTGAAGGCCAGACGGTGCGTCACACGGACTGTAAGGAAAGCGGTAGACAAAAAATAACACAGCTATTATTCCAAAAATAAGCGAAGCTAACATGATCACGTTAAAGTAGAGAGCGCCCCGTCTTTTTTTCCAAAGGGATATTAACGCAGCAAAACCTGAGAACAAGGCAGTGCCTCCAGCTAATATAACCCAGAATTCTCCCTGTAGATTAGACACATATTGCGAGTGCCGTTCGCTGATAGTATTTGGTGCAGTGTGAATAAATGCAAAAAGAGTTGTGACATAGATTACGGTCAGAGCCAATCCGATGGCGGTTGTTTGTAAAATAAGACCGAGCCAACGGCTATTCGAGAGCAGTTTACTGTGCAGCTTTTTGTGATTCATAGGTACATAATATCACGCCTAATTCAATAATACTTAGAAGGCCCCGCCTGTTACAGCGGGGCCTTGGTTACTTATTTATCGTCCTTCTTGACCTCTTCATACTTGCCCTCAACCGGCTCATCCGGGCCTTTACTGCCTTCTGGGGCCTCTCCAGGGGCTTGATTTGGGGCTCCTTGGGCCTCTTTGCCCTGGTCCGCATACATTGCCGAACCGATCTTTTGCATGGCCTCGGATAGGGCTTTGGTGGCATTCTCCAGCGCAGCTTTATCTTCGCTTGATTTCAGGCCTTTGACGTCGTTGATCTTGGCTTCAATATCGGCCCGGTCTTCCGGCTTCACTTTGTCGCCGGCGTCCTTCAACGCCTTTTCCGCGGTGTAGGCGGTTGTCTCGGCCTGGTTGCGCGCTTCGATCAGGTCCTTCTTCTTCGCGTCTTCGGCGGCGTGCAGCTCGGCTTCTTTGCGGAGCTTTTCGACTTCTTCCTTTGAAAGTCCGGTCGAACCCTGAATCGTAATGCTCGCTTCCTTGTTCGAGGCCTTGTCCTTCGCTTTGAAGTTCAGGATGCCGTTGGCGTCGATGTCGAAGCTGACTTCGACTTGCGGGACGCCGCGTGGCGCCGGCGGAATGCCGGAGAGCATGAACTTGCCGAGCGTCTTGTTATCGGCCGCCATCGGGCGTTCGCCTTGGAGGACGTGAATCTCGACCGAGGTCTGATTGTCCGCCGCGGTGCTGAACGTCTGCGACTTCGAGGTCGGGATCGTCGTGTTGCGCTCGATCAACGGGGTCGAAACTCCGCCGAGCGTTTCCAGACCGAGGGTCAACGGCGTCACGTCGAGGAGCAAGACATCTTTGACTTCGCCTTGCAGCACGCCGGCTTGCACTGCCGCGCCGATCGCCACGACTTCGTCCGGGTTGACTGAGACGTTCGGTTTCTTGCCAAAGAATTCTTCCACGGCCTTTTGCACCATCGGCATCCGGGTCATACCGCCGACCAGGATGACTTCATTGATCTGGCTGGTCGTCAGTCCGGCGTCGGACAAAGCTTTCTTAGTCGGTTCGAGCGTCGCTTGGACCAGGTCGTTGACGAGATTTTCCAGCTGCGCCCGGGTGAACTTCATAACCATGTGGAGCGGACCGTTCGGGCCTTGCGTAATGAACGGCAGGTTGATCTCGGTTTCCATCGCGGTCGAAAGTTCGTGCTTGGCCTTTTCCGCCGCTTCCTTCAGGCGCTGCAACGCCATCTGGTCTTTCGACAAGTCAACGCCTTCCTGCTTCCGGAATTCGTCGTTCATCCAGTGGATGATCTTCTGATCGAAGTCGTCCCCGCCGAGATGGGTATCGCCGTTCGTCGACTTAACTTCGACGGTATCGGCCGAGACTTCGAGGATCGAGATGTCGAAGGTGCCGCCGCCGAGGTCGTAGACCGCGATCTTTTCGTCCTTCTTCGTGTTGAAGCCGTAGGCCA
>JACRFO010000092.1 GCA_016217865.1 Candidatus Kerfeldbacteria bacterium
ACAACGCTCATCGCAAATTGGATTGTGAATAGAATCTCCTCCGAACACCGGGCCGCACATGGACTCGTCACTGCTGCCGATCTGGGAAGACTCTTATGGATGTTGCATCAGGGTGTCATCAATGTTCCGGCAGCAGCAACTGTGTATGAGCAGATGGTTCAACAGAAGAAAGGACCTCACCAGCTCGTCAAAGAACTCAGCCTGGAACAGGTCAGTGACAGCGGGGAGTTGGAGAAGATCGTCAAGGACGTCATCGCCGCTCATGAGAATGTCGTGGCGGATGTACGAGCCGGCAAAGCCGCGGCTAGCCAGTTTCTCGTCGGCCAGGCCATGAAAGCGAGCCAAGGCAAAGCCAACCCGAAAGTTGTCCAGGAAGTCTTAAAGAAGTATTTAGGCTTGTAGGAACGTCGCTACGGCTCGGATTGCCTGATGGGGCGTTACCCAGCGGATTGCCTGGTCGCGTTTCCACCAGGTCAGTTGTCGTCGCACGAAGTCGTATGTGACTTTTTTCATGTTGGGAGCGACAGCGTTTCGCGGAAGTTGGTCGCGGAGATGATTAATGATGACGCGGTACTCCAGGCCTAGCGCCGCCAATCGTTTCCAGCTCACTCCGCGGTGATGTGCGGCGGCTGTTTCACGAATCATCCCGGCGCGTAAACGAGCGCTGATCTGCCGGTCAATCCGTCGCCGCAACTTCGGTAACGGAGCTCGCAGTCCAAGTTTCAGTATCCGCATGGCGGGGAGAGCAACTGGCGCTGGAGTGTCTCCGTGGGCAATTTCGATCGCCCGAATGAGGCGGCGGCGGTTGGCGTGGTCGATTGATGCCCAGCGGCGACGGTCCAGCCGTTTCAAGCGGCGATTGAGTTCAGCGGTCGTTAATTGCTCCAACCACTGCCGCAGAGCCGGATTTGGCGGGACTGAGGAGTAGGCATTTGGTTTGGTAACTGCATCAATGTAAAACGGTGAACCACCGACGAGGAACACAGGTGTACGCTGTGGCAAGGTATCCAAGATCCGCCGGACATCGCGGACAAAACGGTCAACGGTGTACTGGCTGCGTGGCGAAGCAACATCGATCAGGTAGTGGGGGATGCTGCGTCGCGCGGCCAGAGGGAGTTTGCCTGTGCCGATGTCTAATCCACGGTAGACCTGGCGCGAATCGGCGGAGATAATCACGCCGCCGAAGCGCTTGGCTAAGGCGATCCCCAGGGCGGATTTTCCGGCCGCAGTGGGACCGAGGATGACGATGACAGGTCGTTCACTCATGCTGGCAGTATACCACGTTGACCTTGACAAAAACGCAAAAACGGCATTACATAGGGCTCGCAGTTCCTTCGCAACCTACCCGTCCACCCGAACCCACGAGGGTCGTATGACTGTGTTCGTGCCGTCTCTCATCCGACGCCTGTGGGACCTCATCTTCGACATGGATGATACCTTCTGGGCGTGCAACATCTTCTACCGCCAGGCCGACCACAACTGCCTGGTGATTATCCAGGAAGCACTCGGCATGCCGCTCGACATCCAGCGCTGCATCGTTCATGCCCGGCAGGTCCAGCGGGCAACGCTCCGACGCTGGGGTTTCGACCTCAACATCTTCGAAAATGCATGGGTCGAAACGTACTACCAACTGGCCCAGCGGCATGGCCGTCGGCCTGATCCAGCGGTCGCCCAGCTAGTGTACACCACTGCCTCGGCGGTGAAAGACGCGCCCTACGTCGTCTACGACGGGGTCATCGATACCCTCACCGATCTCCGACAGCGGCGGCATCGCCTCCACGTTCTGTCGCTCGGCGACGAAACGTTCCAGTTGTCGAAACTGGAGCGCAACGGGATGACCGAGCTGTTCAACACCCGGCACATCATTCAGCGATCGAAAGGCCTGAAGATGCGCCTGCTCGGCTCGGATGGGCAGCCGGCGATGATGATCGGGGACTCGCTCCACAGCGACATCGCCCCGGCGGTGAAGCTCGGACTCGAAGCCGCCTGGGTCCACAGCACCGACCCCTGGGGGCAGACCGACAAGCCGATCGACCTAAGCCGTGTCCACGTCATCCGCCACGTCCGGGAGTTGCCCGCGATCCTCGCTCACTACGACTAACGCTCCGCCTGCCGCGCTTCACCTCGCGGCTTTTCTATATGGTTACAGAGCGTTGGTTGATAAGGCGTTGGACGGCGGGAACCCACGTTTTCAGTGTCACTTGACGCGGCTGTTTCTTGCCGCGGACGCGGATGGTGAGCTTTGTCAGTGCTCGCTCTTTATCGCCAACGACAATCATGTACGGCACTTTCTGCTTTTCGGCGCGGCGGATTTTGTACCCGACAGATTCATTCGCGTCATCGAGCGTCGCGCGCAAGCCGGACGCATTCAGTGTCGCCGTCAGTTTTTTGCCGATTGCATTGTGCTTCGTGGTAACCGGGATAACCTGAACTTGCATGGGTGACAACCACAACGGGAACGCGCCGGCATGGTGTTCAATGAGAATTGACATGAACCGTTCGATGGAACCCATGATGGCGGCATGGATCATAACAACCCGTTCATGTTCGCCCTTTTCATTCACACAGGTTAAGTTAAACCGTTCAGGCAAGTTCATATCCAATTGAATCGTCGCGACTTGCCACTCTCGGCCGATGGAGTCTTCGGCTTTGAAGTCGATTTTCGGACCGTAGAATGCCGCCTCGCCGACATCTTCGATGTACTTAACTTTTTCTCGTTTACAAATATTGCGCAGTGTCGATTCTGCTTTTTTCCAGCGCGCCTCATCGCCCAGATATTTTTCTGGGTGGGCGGGATCATGAAGTGAGAGGTGGACCTGTAGGGTGAAACCGGCTGCTTTGTAAAACTTGTTGACGATCTTCCAAATGGTCAAGCACTCACCTTCAATCTGTGACTCGCGACAGAAGACGTGAGCATCATCCTGGGTGAAGGCGCGGGCTCGCGCAATACCAGAGAGCTCTCCGGACTGCTCATCGCGATAGCACATCGTCGTATTAGCAAAGCGCTGGGGAAGTTCGCGGTAGCTGTGCTGTTTGCGGTTGTAGATTTGCGTGTGATGCGGACAGTTCATCGGCTTCATCGCGAAGAGGTGGCCTTCACGCGTAGTGATTTTGAACAGTTCATCCTGGAACTTCTGCCAATGGCCGCTCTGCTCATACAAATCTTTCTTCGTGATGTGCGGAATTTCCACTCGTTCGTAACCGGCGGCTTGGCGCAGCTCCCAAACGTACGCATCGAGCAGGTGCCGAACGAGTGTGCCCTTCGGCGTCCAGAGCGGCAGCCCACTCCCGACCAATTCGGAGAACGT
>JACRFO010000095.1 GCA_016217865.1 Candidatus Kerfeldbacteria bacterium
CATGCCGCCTATCTCCTCGGGCAGACCTCGGAAGAAGGTTGGTGGTACTATTTCCCCGTCGCGCTCTGGGCGAAGACACCCATCCTGACGATAATAATGGTCGCTACGTGGATTGGTTTGATGAGTGTATTGATCTGGCGAACTGTTCGCGCCGGTCGATGGCCGACCACGACGGTGTGGACTTCGGTTGGTTGGACCATGGTGTTTCCAGCGCTGGTCTACCTGGGATGGAGTATGACGAGTCACATCAACATTGGTCTTCGACACATTTTTCCGTTCTATGTCTTCCTGTCGTTGACCGCTGGGAGCATCTGCGCGACCCTGGCGCGACGTCGGGCCTCGTGGCTACCTGTTACAGCCACACTCATCATCGGCGTGAGTGCATTGGTTGCGATCAATGCCTGGCCGAATACCTTAGGGTACTTTAACCGCCTGGTCGGCGGAACCACGAATGGTCATGCCTACGTTCTCGATTCGAATCTCGACTGGAACCAAGACATCTGGCGTCTCCGAACATTTCTTCAGCAACACGGCTTCACCAGCGTCCACCTCGCCCTGTTCGGTTCAATTCCAGCCGATAAAGTGTTCCCTGGCCGGCTGCCAGTCCTGACAGACGAAGACGTCGATCGAGGTGTACAGCCGACCGGACTCGTTGTCATCTCCGCTGGTCAGCTCTACAACGAAGACGGACCATTCCATTGGCTTCGGAGCTACACCCCGAATTGGCGGGTCGGGTCTTCAATCACGGTCTATGATTTCCGTTGACGGTGGCGCTTATTTTATGCTATAATTCGGTCCGTTCAGTCGACCGCCGTTTGGGCACATAGCAGACAAAATGTCACACCAACAGGATATCGAGCGAGTCCTTCGCGAAAATAAGATCATCACCCCCGAACAACTCGAGGGAGCTTTGCGTCAGGCCGCCGAAAAACACCTCACCTTAGCGGAAGAACTCATCAGCGAAAACCTGGTGACCGAGCAAATCCTCTACCAATCGTTGGCGACCTCACACAAACTGCCGTTCGTTGATTTAACGAACCAGAACATCCGACGCGATGTCCTGACACTCCTCCCCGAACCACTGGTCCAGGTTCACAACGTCGCGCCTTTCGAAATCGATGCGACTACCGTCAAGATCGCCATGGTTGATACGGACGACCTGGAAATGATCGACTTCATTAAGAAGAAGACGGACCTGTCACCGGTTATTCACCAGACGACCCCTTCGAGCATTAAGTCAGTGCTCAAGCAGTACCACCGTGGCCTACAAGCGGAGTTCCAGCACATCTCGACGAGCGCCGAGGCAACAACTTCGAACACCGAAGACCTGAAACAACTCGCCTCTGACGTCCCGGTCATCCGCGTTGTCGACACGCTCCTCGAATACGCCGTCTTCGAAGGTGCTTCGGACATTCACATCGAACCGACCGAAACCGACACCATCGTTCGCTACCGGATCGACGGCGTTCTGCGCGAGGTCATGACCCTGCCGAAGAAGGTCCAACCCGGCGTTGTTGCCCGCATCAAAATTCTCGCTAACCTGAAAATCGACGAACATCGTCTACCCCAAGACGGCCGGTTCAAAATCAAGACGGATGAGTACCAAGTCGCGTTCCGCGTCAGCATCCTGCCCGTCTACGACGGCGAAAAAATCGTGTTGCGCTTGCTCAACGAGTCCGCCCAGATTCTCACGCTCGAGCAGCTTGGACTCCAGCCGAGCGTCCTCGAAATTCTCAAGCGGAATATTTCTAAGCCACACGGACAGATTTTCGTCAGCGGTCCGACCGGTTCGGGAAAAACGACTACCCTCTACACCGTCCTAAACATCCTCAACACTCCGAAGGTCAACGTCTCAACGATTGAAGATCCGATCGAGTATCGAATGCAAGGCGTGAATCAAACCCAGGTCAATCCGAAAATCGGCATGACCTTTGCGGCCGGTCTCCGTTCACTCCTCCGCCAGGACCCAAATATCATTATGGTCGGTGAAATCCGTGACCAAGAGACTGCGGAAATTTCTGCACACGCGGCCCTGACCGGCCACCTCGTCCTGTCGACCATTCACACCAACGACGCGGTGACGGTCCTCCCGCGCTTGACCGAAATGGGCGTTCCGGCATTCCTGATCGCGAGTACGACGAATATGGTCCTGGCCCAACGCCTCGTCCGGAAAATCTGCCAAAACTGCATTGAGAGTTTTACCTTAACGCGCCAGGCGATCAGCGAACTCGAGAAGCAGATCAACGTCAGTTACCTGCTCGACACGTTGGTGAAACAGGGTGCAATTTTGCCCGGTCAGAAAGTCGAAGAGCTGCTTTTCTACCGCGGCCGCGGTTGTAAACAGTGCAATAACGATGGTTACAAGGGCCGGATCGGCATCTATGAAGTCATCGAAATCAA
>JACRFO010000096.1 GCA_016217865.1 Candidatus Kerfeldbacteria bacterium
AAATGATGCATCGTCGTCGCAGTAGACTTTGTGACCGTGAACGGTCAGGAGGTGTTTGCCCATTGCCTTGTTATTTAGTGACTTTGCCTACAGCCAGCCTACCACGTGGGCTAGAGAAGGAAAGTGTATAAAAAAGTAGAGCCCTTTGCAGTGAAGCATTGGGCGGGGGGAAGCAGGAGTTGGGAGTGGGTGGCGCGAGGCGTCGGGGAAAGTCGTGGGGACCTTTCGAAGCCTTTTTTCGCGCTACGCACTACTACCTTCTTCTACTTGGAGGAGAAGTATAGCGCCGACCGTAAAACCTGTCAACCCCCCAGTTTAGGCGGGGTTGGCGAGTGGCCTGCGGAGATATCCACAAGAACTATAAACGCCGGTACTACCGCGAATCCTGGTATTTCCGCAGCTGTTCGTAAACGGCGTGTTCGTAGCGGGCCCCAGTTAAGCCGCGGTGGGGATTTGGTTCAGGTGGGAGGCCAAAAAAGGTCCCAACGTGGGAGAGGGAGAGCTTCGGGATCGCTCCTGATGCAAACTCTGGCCGGAGGATGAAGTTCGCGGCGGACATCAAGCACAGCCAGTGGTAATCCCCGCGCCAATCGAGTTGGTACTCTTCGTAGTATGAGCTTAACCAGAGCAGTTCATACGAAACGTTCCAACCCCAGAGCGAGACGCCGGCACAAAAGTCATTCAATTGAGTGATGGCCTCGCGCGGCGGCAGCGCATCGCGCCACTCGGCAAACGAAAAACCGTTGTAGTGATTGAATGACAGTTCGTCTTCAGTTCTTTTTCGTGGATTCTCCACCCGCAGTTTCAAATCGAGTTGAGCCAGTGGTTGTAACGATTGCGGGTCGACTTTGTAGACCCCGATCTCGCAGATTTCTCCGCCAGATTGGCGATCGTACCCGGTCGTTTCAATATCCAACCAAACCATCGGCAAGGTTTGGACCGCCGCGGTACCAATTGATCGATGTGTGATGATGCCCATGGGTTTCAATACACCTGGTGCCCCCCAGAGGAATCGAACCTCTATTACAAGATCCGGAATCTTGCGTCCTATCCGTTGAACGAGGGAGGCATCACGTACATTGAAACAGCGGCGCGCGGATAAAGGTGTATCACGATTCCTGCTACTCGTCCACCCCGCCGCGCAACCGCTTGGCTAGCCGGTAGGCCGCGTACCACGACTGATTCACGACTCCGTTTGCCGCCGACGGGAAGACCACGACACTGCCGCCGAAGCCGCGCTTGAAACGGGTCACACCGGCCAGCTTATGATTCGGCTGGTGCTCGGGAGCTATGCCACGCAGATCGTAGCGATGGATACCGCGGCGTTTCGCCTCGAGGATAATCTGCCACTGGAGTAGATGCGGCGCCATGAGTTCTTTGAGCTCGGTGGTTGAACCGCCGTGAATATACGTCGCTGTCTGGCCATGCCAAATGATCTCGTTGATGGCCAACGCTTGACCGTCGTGCTCGGCGATAGCGAGTGAGACCATATTGGCATTTCGCAAGGCCGCAAACATCCGCTGGTAGTAGGTATCAGGATGGAGGCGAATCCCTTGGCGCGCCGCGGTCGCGCGTTGGAGTTGCATGAAGGTCTGGTAGTCAGCGTCGCCAGTACTCCACCGCACCGTCACACCTTTCTTCTCGGCCAGGCGGATGTTGTATCGCGTTTTCGGATGCATCGCCGCCTGAAGTTCTGTTTCGCTCAACTGACAATCAATGACCAACGTCGTACGCGGTTGCAATGTTGTCCCCGGCGAAAATGGCCGGGGGAAATCTTCCACCCCATATGAAAACGGATACTGCGGGGGATCAATTTTCACGTGCATGGCGCCTTCCTGCTTAGCCAGATCAAAGATGGCACCATATAGACGCCGCAGGCTCTCTAGAGAATTCGTCACTGGCCCGTGCGGGCAGTAGAAGTATGACCGACCGAGCATGAGCTGGTGTTCGATCACTAAGGCCGCGCCCTGTAACTTCCCCTGCTCGTCATCACCCAAGCGCCAGATGCGCCGTCCGAGCGAAGATTGAAACTCGCCCCAGGCCCACGATTGGAGGTAGGGTTGGAGCGGCTGCTGGGCAATGAGCGGCTCGAGTTCGCGCTGGTCAGTGACCGGTCGGATCATTTCGTTCTACCGCTTCGTTTGAGTGCTTGCCGAATTCGTTCTTCAACGGTCTGGCCAGCTTCCGTTGTCGTCGCTGCATCACGGGCTTCCTTGCTGGTGTAACCGAGGTTTTGTAATGCATCAATCACTGATGACAACGTCGTGTCATCGTTTTGCCCTGTGCTCGCAAGCTTGCCTTTCAAATCAACAATAATCCGTTCAGCCGTCTTCGTCCCGACCCCCGACACCTTCGTCAGCACCCCAGCTTGGCCGCGTTCAATCGCCGCTTCGATATCTTCAACGCTCGCCGCAGCTAAAACGGCCATCGCTACCTTCGGGCCGACACCGGAAACGGTGATGAGTTTTTCGAACAGCCGCTGTTCGGCCAGACCGCCAAAACCGTACAACTCTAAGGCGTCCTCGCGAACATGGAGGTGGGTCGTCAGGGTAGCGGGTTGACCGACCGGGAATCGTTCCAGGGTTTTCGGTCCAACGAAGAGCCGCCAGCCGATGCCATGGACATCAAGCGTGAGCGACCGCTCATCACGGGCCGTCACCGTGCCAGTCAGAGAGGCAATCATACTCAAATAGCGCCCAAGCGGAAGCCGTTTTTGAACGCCCGGGCAAAGGCATAGTAGCTCTGCTTCAGCGTGTACGCTCGTCGGATCGGATCGTAACGGAAGACACGGACGCCTGGCTCACCGTTCAGGTACGACGTCGTCAGAACTTCATCTCGACCATCTTGGTCGACATCGAGCGTCGCCACGTCGACACCGCCGCGCCAAGCCTTAGTGGTTGGCAGGAAGTGTGTTTGGTAACGGCCGTTGATGTCGAAGATCTTCACGTCGGAGTAATATGTCGGTCCGCCGGTAACGATGAGCTGGCCCCGTCCGGTCCCATACGTATCGCCGATTGCAATGGTGAGACCAGTACGGAACAGAATTGGGAACGGGTTGATTCGTCGGATCGTCTGCAGCTGTGTCCCTTTGACCCGCAACAGCGTGACCGATCGAGCGTTCGCGCGGGCTGTCACGGCAATTTCGACCTTACCATCAACGTCCATATCGCCTGCGGCCACCGTGAAACCCTGGCGGGAGTTGCGGTCATAGGCAAAGGCTTGGGCAAGGAGTGTGAAGGCTTTCTTGGCACTGTCAAAACGGAACACTTTCACTTGCGCCGCGGCTTTCGCTGGAACGGTGATAATCTCATCAGTTCCGTCGCCATCAACGTCACCGGTGGCAACATCAACGCCAGTCCGACGGTCGGTGGGATATGGGTTGAAACTGAATAGTTGTTTGCCAGCCGGGGTAAATACTTTAACGACCGCGTCATTACCTGCGCCGCTGCCGATGACTACATCAGGCTGATGATCGCCGTCAACGTCACCAGCGGAAATGTTGACGCCCATCCGGTCTTTCGACTGGAGAACGTTGAACTGCGCGGTCGCTTTGCCAGTGGTCGGTTCAATCACCCGGACGGCTGGGCCGCCGCCGACGCCAATCGAGGCGACGACGATGTGCCGGACGACATGGGACAAACTACCGCCAGCCGCTGGCGTTGCTGCGGGGCTGGTGCAGGCCTGGGTTGTTATCGGTTGTCCGAGGCCTGACTGACAATTGTTCGTCACCGAGCAGGTCCGGTTCTGTGACCCGTTTGAGCAAGCCGTCCACTCTGAACACGTGTAGGTCGGGACACAAGCTTCGGCTAACGCACTCGTCGTCTTCGTCGCGACGTTCGACATCACCGAAACATTACCAGCGTCATCAGTTGCTTTGAGTGCGAAGAAGTAGGTTGTTGACGGCTGGAGACTGCCAACGGAGACCGATTCGGTTGAACCGGCTGGCTGGGGCCCAGGTAGGTTAGGAACTCCTTGTGCTTGGGGGAAATTCTCAACCGTGATGGGGTTCGTTGAGTACCGAAGATCGTAGCTGGCCGCTTGACCAACATTGCCGTCATCTCCTGGCGCTGTCCAAGTCAGGGTGACTGCCGTGGCCGTGCTCGGAACAGATTGCTCTGTTACCGTCGGCGGCATGAACAGATAGCCGGCGGCCGGACTGAAAAACAGCGCTGTTCCTAAGGCTAGGGAGATCAGGCTAAGGGAAACCGCAATGATACCAATAGAAACCCGGTGAGTAACGCTGGTCTTCTGGACGGTCGAGGTCGTCGTCTTTCGTTCGGGCATAAGGAGACAGCTAGAAGTGGATAGCTTGTACTATACTGAATTACCTGGACGAAAGCAAGGTGAAAATAGTCGCCGCGTTCTGTTCTGTGGTAGTCTGTTGGTGCATGGCTCAAACATTCACGCTCACCGCGCCGTTTCAACCAACTGGGGACCAGCCCCAAGCCATCAAGAAATTGCTGGCTGGTCTACGCCAGGGGTGGCCGGCCCAAACGTTACTCGGCGTAACGGGATCGGGGAAGACCTTCACGATGGCCAACGTCATCGCCGAGATGAACCGGCCGACGTTAATCATTTCGCATAACAAAACGCTGGCCGCTCAATTGGCCAGTGAATTCCGTGAATTCTTTCCGACTCACGCGGTTGACTACTTCGTTTCCTACTACGACTACTACCAACCGGAGGCCTACGTCCCGCAGAAAGATCTGTACATCGAAAAAGAATCACAGATCAACGAGGAGATCGACCGACTGCGTAACGCTGCCACCCACGACCTGCTCACCCGACGCGACGTCATTATCGTCGCTTCGGTGTCCTGCATTTACGGTGTCGGCAATCCGACCCAGTACCAAAACGTTGCCATTCCCGTCCACCACGGGCAAACACTCCCCCGCCTCGCCTTCTTCCGCCAGCTGAACCTCGCCCTCTACCAGCGCAATGACTATGACTTGCGGCGGGGAACGTTCCGCGTCCGTGGCGAGGTGGTAGATATCGCCCCAGCCTACTCGCAGGACCTGCTCCGGTTCGAATTCGATGGTGATGTCGTTCATCGCATCGCGACCGTCGACCCGATCACCGGCCGCGTGACCGTTGAACACGAAACGGTGACCATCTACCCGGGACGACAGTTCGTGACTGCTGCCGAACAACTCCCGCTGATCATCCAAACGATCCGTCAAGAAATGACGCAACGGGTGACCGAGTTGAAAGCCCAGAACAAACTCCTTGAGGCGCAACGGATTGAACAACGGACGAATTTCGATCTCGAAATGCTCGTCGCTACTGGGTACTGTACTGGCGTGGAGAATTACTCGCGATTCTTCGACTTCCGCCAATCAGGTCAACCCCCGTCAACACTCCTCGACTACTTCCCGAAGGACTTCTTGCTGTTCATTGATGAATCGCACATGACACTCCCCCAGCTCCGGGCTATGTACGAAGGCGATCGGTCGCGGAAACAAACACTGGTTGACTATGGCTTTCGACTCCCGTCGGCGCTCGATAACCGACCGTTGAAGTTTGAAGAATTCCTTGAGCGAGTTAAGCAGCGCCTCTTCGTTTCAGCCACGCCGGCAGCGTACGAATTGCAAGAGTCGCAGCAAGTTGTCGAACAACTCATCCGACCAACGGGTTTACTAGATCCGGAAGTAACTGTTCGACCGACAAAAAATCAGATTGACGATCTCCTGGAAGAAATCCGAGCAGTCACCGGCCGCGGCCAACGCGTCATCGTCACCACCTTGACGAAACGGATGTCCGAAGACCTGACCGAATACCTCGATGAGTTGAAAATTAAAGTCCAATACCTCCATTCTGATGTCGACACGTTGGAACGGCTAGAAATTCTCCGCGACTTACGGCTTGGTGTCTACGATGTCATCGTCGGGATCAACTTGCTACGCGAGGGACTCGACCTACCGGAAGTCTCACTCGTCGCTATTCTCGACGCCGATAAAGAAGGTTTTCTCCGATCAGAAACCGCCCTGATGCAGGTCATGGGCCGCGCGGCTCGGCACGTCCAAGGTCGGGTCATTATGTATGCCGATAGGGTCACCGGTTCAATGCAGCGAGCGATTGATGAAACGAAGCGCCGTCGCATTATCCAAGAAACGTATAATACGAAGCACGGCATTACCCCAACGACCATTCAGAAGAAGATTCGTGATGACCGGCTCTCGGGAATGAAGCGTGAGGTTGAGGACGTTCCAACGGTGAGCCCGGGCGATGTTCCCGCTGATGAGCTGCCGTACCTCATTCGCCAGTTGACCGAGCAAATGGACCTCGCGGCGAAGAATCTGGAGTTCGAAAAAGCTGCAGCCTTGCGCGATGAGGTGACGAAGCTTGAAGCCGGACTACCAAAGAAAGCCTCTACCACTGGGTTGCGCAGTCGTGGCAGGGGGAAGACGAAGAACAGTTCACGGTTCGGCCGGAGACGGTAAAAAGAAAAAGACCGGCGCGCGTACTGCGTACCGGTATGTGTGCGTGTGACTCCCTCGGGAGTCAGGAGGGGTGGGACCTCGTGGCCTCCGACTCTGGGAGAGGGCGCCTGTGGCGCGCGTGTCACAGGGACAACGAACTCGTGATCCATGTGTACACCAGCCAGGGCGCCAGCAGGACGGTGTATAGCCACCAGGCTTTCCGCCACCGTGCGAGGTGACAGACCAGCGCCGTGTAGGTCACGAGGTGGAGCAGTTCGTCGATCGAGACGTGCTGCAGCCAGTGGCCGATTCGGCCGTCCCACTCGAACAGGTTGAGGCCGAGCAGGACCGTTCCTCCGGGTTCAGGCCATCCACCGGACTGCCAGAGGTAGACGGCGTACAGGCCCCCGACCACGTGCCAGCCGCTCGCGAGTAGATAGAACGTGATCAACGAGCGCCAGGACAGGTCCCGACCCATTGTGATCACCTTCGTGAGTGCGATGACGATGGCGCCCCCGATGACCGAGAATAGCAGCGACCAGGCAAGTCCGGCCATGGCAGTCATGGTCACGTCGGGAAAGCGGCTCTTAACATCCTCTATCACGGCCACGTTGAACGCATAGGCCAGCGCGATGAGGATGGTCAGGATGACCAAGCTGACCGCACCGAGCCGCGACTGACGTAACGGTGACGCGTCGCTCTTCATCGTTTCGGCAATCGCCATGAATGCCTCGTTATTGTCCGGGCGCACGTCATCGTGACGTACGCCCGGGGATGGTCTCAACTGGTCTTCGTGACTAGTTGTTGGAGCTACCTCGCCCTCGGACTAGAACCCGTCCGAGGGGTTCGTGAACTCCATGAGCCACTCCAGGAAGCACTTCAGCGCCAGGCCGGGGTGGAGTCCGCCGGACGGATCGCACACCGCGCCCGCGTCGCTGATCGTGATGACCGGCACCGTGGTGCTGGCCTGCTTCACGACCTTGACCGGCATGGCGACGAGAGCCGCCGCCATCGCCAGCATGGCCATGATGATCCCGAGTCTCCGCATGGGAGACCTCCTTCCAGAATCGGGGGGACCTCGTACTGCAACTACGGGAACATCGACTGCGACTACAGGGGTTGTCTACCTCCTTTCTGCGACAGTGGTCAGACTGTCGACGGGTACGCGGACGAACCGGAACGTGGTGATATCCCGAAACTCCATCCAGTGCGTCCGTCCATCAGGACTCGACATCCTCTTGTTCGGTATCACGACGTAGATCGGCGACGCGATGTTTCCTGTGCCCTGCGATCGGGCACTGAACAGCTGGCCGAAGGAGATTCTTCTCGATTCGCGGCCGAGCTCGATGACGCGGACCTCATTCATCGGTCCGCAGGTGAAGATTCTCCGCGGGCGCTGGACCGTGCCGTCGCTCAGGACGCACTCGATCCACTGACCCGCCGGCCAGTCGAGCGTCTGGCCCGACTGATCGATCGACGTCGCGATCACGAGGTTGCCCGCACGGAGATTCTCGATCTCCACGAAGGCCTTGACCGGTGCTTTCGCCAGGAACCCCATCGCTTTGCCCTCGTCGAGGTGCGCGCTGCGGTCCTTGGCCTCGCCGATGACGGTGAGCATCTGACCCTGGGGGGTCATGAGCTTCGTGTACTCGCGACCCTCTGCCGTGAGTACCGCCAGCATCAGGGATGCCGCCGTGAGCGCAACCAACGTCAGGAATGCGGTGAACCTCCACGGCGTGACTGCGTGTCTCATGGTTCGATCCTCCGAGCTTCACGAGCTGTGAGTGTTCCAACCCTGGTTAGCGGCGAACGTAGGCGCTGATTACCAAACTCTTGTGGCTATGATTGAGCGCCAATCTCTATTACTAATTTCTCACTGGTTTCCTATAATGGTTGTCAATGAAACTGCCGATTTTCTGCTTAAACCCAGCCTCCTGATGTTGCGGGCTTGGGCAAAAAAGCGACCTTACAGCAACCCTACTCCCCCATGTTTGGACCGTCAAGTCAATAGAAAAGAACGGCGGGCGATGCCGTTCAAGGAGAGGTACTGGTGTCGACTGACACGATGGAGGTGCTGATTCTTGCCAGCCAAACTTGTCTCGGGGGGGACCCTCCGAACGGAACGCCGCAGCACATGCTGCCTATTCATGCGCCACCGATAGGCCGGCCAAGGCCTGACACGTCCCAACCAGTACCAAGGAGCTGTCTATCCTTCACTCTAGTCCCCTCGTCTGTAATCGGCAAGCACCCTTGCCAACCAGGTCATCCCGTGATACACTCCGCCTGCATTTTTTCACTTCACATTCTCTATGCCCACAACTACCGCCGCGGCCAAAGCACTCCGCCAGAACATCGTCGCCCGACAGCGCAACAAAGTCGTTAAAGACCATCTCAAGAAACTGAACGTCAAGTTACGCAAAGCGCAGACTGCTGGCCAAGCCGATCAAGCCACTGCCATCGGCTTGGTGGATTCCGTG
>JACRFO010000097.1 GCA_016217865.1 Candidatus Kerfeldbacteria bacterium
CGTGTTCGAGGAGTTGGCGGTAGCTCCCGGTTTCCGCTGTCGCAATCGCGAGGAAGGCATGCTGCTGCAACTCTTGGGCGATGATCTGTGCCGCATCGAGGCCCGAACCGGCAGAAGTAACGCCAACCAGCTGATCGATATTCTCAATCGCTAGGATGATATTGCCGGAACGGACGATTTCGCCAATCAGGTCTTGGAGGCGCGCTTCGAGTTGGCCAATGCCACCGGCGCCAGCCACGAGTGATGAGGCCTGGAGCGCGACCAGTCGTTTATCCTGGAGTATTTCTGGGACATCTTCTGCAGCCATCCGTTCGGCTAAGGCGTAGAGGATGTGCGTCTTACCAACCCCAGTGTCACCCACCAGGATGACACTCTTCCGTCCGCTTTCCATCACGCGGTAGACAGCTTGGAGTTCGTGCTCGCGACCGATGACGTAGGACAAGGTGCCCCGGCTCGCCCGAAGCGTCAGGTCGATACTATACCGATCAAGGGTTGGCGTCGCGGCGGCCGTGTAGCCGCGGTCGACTGGTCCCTGCGGCTTCGTGGCTGCTTGCGACTCATACCGACGGACGCGGCGCCGGAGATCTTCCTGGATAATCAACCACGACGTGGCGTGATCCAACTTGCGTTGATCAACACCGAGCGCGTCGAGCAGTTCGCGGGCCGGATCATCAATATGGCCGATCGCAGCAAAGAGAAAAGCTGGCGTGAGTCGCACTCGGCCCTGACTAGCCGCCAGGTGGAAGGCGTTGACGAGCAGCTGGTGGGCTGACTGGCCAAGCACTGGTGCGGAAGTCCCAGCCGTCTGCTCGGCAATCAACTTGTCGAGGCGCTGCCGGAGTTCAGACGGCGTAATCATTAACCGAACGAGCATGCTGGCCACTTCTGGCGTTGTGCTCAAGGCCCATAAGACGTGCAGCGGTGACAACTGTTCACGGCGTTCGGTTGCCGCCTGGCGCCAAGCGTGTTCGAGTACTCGTATCGCCGCTTCGTTCGTCACTTGGGCAATATCTCGAAATGCGACTGTCGACCAGGCCGGATCGGTGGTCATCGGTGGACCGCTGGGGGCAGGGATTTTCGGCGTCATCGTGATATCACGCTCCAGGCGATACACCAGGAACATTCCACAGAGCAACCCGAACCACAGTGTCGCCATTGGCCAGCTCGGTTGAAGGAGAACTTCCCAGGCTGTCCCCTGACCGGCCGCTTCAACGAGAATACGTCCACCGAGGTACAGACCGGTCGCCGTGAACACAAAGAGCAGTGCCGACAGCAGCGCCCGGACCATGTGTTCAAGCCGTCGTTCCAGTATCGAAAGTTCGGTCATCGGGTGCGTCCACGACCACCACTGGCCAGCCCACCATGTCGCGGTGCCATACCCATGACAAGTCGGGCAAGCGACGAGGGCCCCGCGTTGATTTTTCAGTATGCCAAACCCTTGGCAAGTGACACACGCAGCGATAGGCCGAGTCGAATTCATGATCCGCTGGGGATCAGTTGGCGAATCAGCATCCCGATAGCGACCGCCGGACCAGCTACCCAGAGGCCGAGCATAGCTATTTCAACGACCGTCCACAGTCCGAGCACGACTAACCGGACAACCACGAGCATAATCCGGAAAAAGAAACTAATGATCCGCCCGCTCCGGGTATAATCGCCGTACATCGGCTTCCCCATGTTTTTGAGGAGGATGCGTAAGCTCAACCGGTTCACGAGATTCAACCAGCGGTTTGAAAGTGTCCGCCAGGTCAGCGCCAGACCGCGGGTATACCACCAGACGGGAAAATACAAAACATCACCCACGAACTCTCGGAGGAGGAATGCGACGGCGCGTGATGACGTGGACTGGGCCATGTTGGTTTCGTCCCGTGATTGTACCATTTTTCACCACTGCCGGCAACATCGCTGGTGTGGGGGTGCCGTGCGAAGTTTCCCGAAGGAAATCGCACGGCACCAGGTCGACGGAGCTACAGCCTGCATGCAGCGGCTTCATGTCCCGGTCCTCCATGACGATGCAACACACGCACAGCATGTCTCGGTCGTACGTACATCCGTACCGGCGTCACCACCCGACCGGTGGTTTCGACGATAGCTGGTACGATAACGACCACCTCCATAGCGCGACTGCCGTCTTCGGACGAATGCTCGAAGACATCGACGGCGATGCCTTGACGCGCCTGTCGTTCTAACCGACTGGCGACCTTCCGTTCGGTGACGTCGAATTCGACAGTGTCACCATACCGCAGTCCATTGGTGCAGGCGGGGAAGGTTGTGTCAGGTCCGTACTTCTCACGGAACTTGATGCGTAAGTCTTCGCGATCGTATTGCACGGTCCTCACCTCCTTTCGAGGTTGAGGGTTGATGGGGCCGGTCGAAAGAACCTCCCGGATTGGCTTCAACGTACTACTTCGGTACCAGCTGTCAAGCCGGGTTGACAAGGCGGGGCGAAGGTTGCACTATAGCGGCAACCGGCAACACCCTCCCCTGCTCCTTTCCCAAACCGCCCCGACAGGAGATCCGACCGATGTCCAATGCCATGATGTTTTCCATCGGCCTGACCATCCTGGTCAGCCTGTTCACGATCGTCGTCGGTATCGACGCGCTCAACCAGCACTTCAAGCGCGTCACCCGCTTCCTGACGGTCGTCAACAACATCGCCAGCGCCCTGAAGGCCAGGAAGAACCGCTTCTTCTCCCTCCCCTGGGTGACGCTGTTCCCGATGAAAGCTGATACCCTGACGACCATGCGACTGGTCGGAATCGTCGTCAGCCTGACGGCGTTCGTCGAAGGCAAGTCGGCGCTAGCTATCAGCGCCTTCGTCTGCAGCTGGTTCTTCGACCTCCTCGATGGTCCGAAGTCGATCGCCGAAGCGCGGAGCCGGACCAGTCCGTCCCCGGCCGCGCCGAAGTACGATATCGACATCGGCGGCTACCCAACCTGGTACGGCAAGTACCTCGACCCGTTCTTCGATGTGATCTGCTTCGCCCTGATTGCCTGGCAGCTGTGGGACTTCTACCCGCGCTGGCTGGTCAAGACCTTCACGGGCGCAATCGTCGTCCGGGTCAGCCTGTACCTGCTCCTGTTCGCCTGCCACCACACCTGGGCCAAGCGGCTCCCGCCGCTCCTCCCAAAGAGCCTGGCCGGCGAATACAAGACGGTCTTCATCTTCGTCAGCGGATTTCTCATCATCGTCTGGCGGACGTCGGAGACTGCACTCCAACTGGCGGCGGTGACGCTCGGCATCGCCCTCATCCTCGAGGGCGGCAGCCTGCTCGAGCAAATCTGGCGCGCGGCGATGCTCCTCCGTCGCCCAGTCCCTAAGCCGGCGATCGTCCCCTTCGATCGCACTGGCAGCGACTAAACACCACGGCTTCCCCGCGGTGCTCTTTTTTATTCGGCGATCACCCGGCCTTCACCGCCAGCCTTGGTATCAGTCGGGATGTCTGTGGCCACCGCGGGCGCTGTCACTGACAGTTCATGATCGGTAAAGGCGTCTTTCGCCGCAGCTGTCGCTGTGTTCACGAGGATCGGCACTGTTCCAACCTGGTCAGCTGTCGGCGTAATCGACACGTCAAACCCAGCTTTCAAGGATGGGTACCGCGATCCAGTACCTGCCGGCACTATGTTCAACGTCCAGCGAACAGTCCGGCTGGCGCTGTCAAAAGCGATATCACCCGCATCGCGCGATGTATTCTGGCCGGTCCAGAGCACGCCATTCGGCAAGGTCGCGCTGACCACAAGCGTAGATGCGTCATTCGTCGTATTCGTGACCGTCCAGTTCACGTGGTAGGTCGTCGTCTTCCCAACCACTGGCGGGACTGGGCCGCTCCCCAGTGCTTGCCCGATATCGTTGTAGTACCGTGCGACAGCGGTCAACCCGAGGATCGTGTTGATTTTTGTCGTACTCACTACTGACGGATTAGATGTGGAATTCGTATTGGTCGAAAGCGAAGGCGAGGTGACCGCTACTGTCGCCACAACTTGTTGGTTGCGATCCTGGTCGGCGGCGATGGTCAGATTGGTTTGCGTACCAACGCTCGCCGTCAGGGTTACGTCCTGCTGCGGTTTCAACTGGGCGAGGGCTGGGACTTGGTCCTTTGACCACGTGACCGTCCGTTCGTTCACTACACCTTTCGTGTCGCTCGTGACGCTATCGGCTTTCAGCGCTGCTCCCGTCAGCGTCATGGTTATCGTTGCGTTGGCGACTTCGGCGTCACTGGAGTTGGTGACGTGGATGGAGTAGTTCAAACTTTCACCTGGATCGATGCTCAACGGCACCGTTGAACCGTTGACCGCAATCGTCGCGGTCACACCGGTCTTCACAAGGATTAGGAGAAGTTGTTGTTCGTCCTGCGCCTCAACGTTCCCGTCACTATTGAGTAACCCAGTTTTGATGATGACCGGCAAGGAGTCACCGACCGATCCCGACGCAGCGCCAGTGAAGCTGATGTTTCCAGTCGCGCCTTTTGAAATTTTATCAACCCGCCATAGCCCAGAACGTTCTTTAGCTGCTGGAACAGTCTTCGTGACGGTGAAGCCCTCCGGGTACGTTGCCTCGAACTGAACGTTCTGCAAATCGCGATCGGAGGTGTTCGTGTAATTGATCGTCCAAGTGCCGCTGACGCCAGGCGCGAGTTGCGTCGGTCCGGCGATGGAAACATTGAGAATGGACGAAGCGATGGTTATCGTTGTAGCGGCTTGCTGTTGGAAATCTGAATTGAAAGTGACCGGCCGATAGGTCATGGTCGCTCGAAAGTCGCGGGTAGTCCCAACGGAACCAATCAACGTGCCGGTAATAGTGACCTTCCCCGCCTGGCCGCTGCGAATCGTCCCGAGGGTGAAATCGTTATGGAACTCATTGGTAGTAGCCGGTTGCGAGCTGATATAACTGAAACCCTCCGGGTATTCGACCGCCAGCTCCCCTTTCGTCAGATCAACTGGTTCGAGGTTTTGGTATTCAATAGTGATGGTCACGTTCGCCCCAGACGCGACGTTAGTGACTGGTTGGAAGTGCAGTTGGACATTGTTTCCGGTGAATTTCTTCGCCCGGGTAAATACGAAGAACCCAGCAACGCTGACCGCCACTAGGACGAGGAGAATCGTCACGATCCAACCCCACGGTATTCCCAGACTTTTCGATTTTGTCAGTTGCTGCATCTCGGGCGGTGGCGTCCGCTTTTTGCTTGGCTCCGGTAACACATCGTCGTTTTCGGAAATACGCGGACGACGAACCACTTCCCGTTCACTCCGGACCGTGATTTTCTTCCCGGGCTGGTCATCAGCTGTTTCTTCGTCGTCCATCTCCGTCTTGTCTACGGGCGCGGTTGTTTCGACGGCAGATTCTGGCGTCGGATCATCCTCCAGTTCAGACAAAAAACTAGCAATGTCTGAATTGCTGATTTTCTTTTTTGGTTCGACGTCGGAAGGTGGCGTTTTTCCTCGCGGCATACAGACAGTGTAGACCGACTAGGCTGTTTTTGGCAACTTCGCTAGGCGGACGATGGCCCGGAGGACGCCTTCGCTCTTGAGCGGCCGATCCAGGGTATGGTGGATCACCTGCTCGAGCAGCCCGTGCGTTTCCTGCCAGGCTGTTCGTTCATGTTCCGGCCAGGTACCGTCACGGAAAAAATGAACCGTTGTCGCTGACAGTTTTCTCGCGCTCGCGGCCGCCTCATGCTGGTGGACAAAGCCCTGCTGGGGATCATACGCGACTTCCTCGGGGAGCAAGGCGCGATGACACACCGCGCAAGCATCGAGCGGCGGCACAAACCCTTCGTGTTGGAGGATGAGCAAAGCGGATTGACACAACATCAGCCAGCGTTGGCCAGCCGGCCGACTGGCTGCATCAGCCAGCATCGTCAGCCGGGCGATGACGAGATCGTACAAACCGTGTTCCGGTTGTTCGGGCTTCGTCACCGCTTCGACAAGTTCAAGTAGCCATTGCGACATCGTCATCGACACGACATCCTGGCGCAGTTTATCGAAGCGCTGCAAGATGATACTCCCGGTGACGGTTTCAATCGCCCGGCCGTCAGCTAAATTGAGATCGACTTCCATTAGAGGTTCGAGCGAACCACCAAGTTTTGAGGTACCCTTCTTCGTGCCTCGAGCACGAACGCGAAGCTGTCCCATCGTTGGCGTGAGGATCGTTAATAACCGGTCATGTTCGCGATCGGTGGTGTGGCGGAGAATCAGGGCTTTCGTTCGGACGACGGCCATGGTTAGACTTTGGCCAGGCCAATCGTCACCGTCGCGCCATCGAGCTTGATCTCGGCCGTATGGGTCGCACCCTCAAGGCTTGGTGTAGCCCCAGTTGCTTTGATGTCAGTTAACAACTGTTGTCCGTAACGATCAACGATGCTCGCAGCAACGGTGTTCGGGGAAACGTGGAAGATGATCCGGTCAGTTGGCATAAGTTTCGCACTTTTCCGTAAAGCGTTCACCTCACGGACCAGGTCACGCAGTAGGCCCTCTTCTTTCAGTTCATCGGTAATCGTCGTATCGAGCGCAACAGTATCGCCGACGGTCCAATCGTGGTTACCTGGTAGCTGTTCCGACCAGTGGAGCTCTTTGACATTCAGCTCATCGCGGACGATCGCATCGAGGTCCGGGCGGAGTTGCTCGGTCGTCACGACTTGCGACAACGGCTGGCGGACCTTGATCCCTGCTTTGGCGCGGAGGGCATGGCCTTGCTCCACCACCCGACGAGCCGTAGCCATATCGGTCAACAGCCGATCATCGACCGTTCCCACTGTCGGCCACGCTTCGAGGTGAACGGATTCTAATGGCCCGCCGACCGCCCGATAGACGTCTTCCGCCAGGAACGGCGTAAACGGCGCCATCACCTTCGCGAGCTTGAGGAGGACATGGCGCAACACGGCGGCGGCAAGCGGGGCTTGCTCACTCTTGAAGCGATCGCGTGAGCGCCGGACATACCACGTTGACAACTCGGTTACGAAAGCGCTGATGGCGCGAGCGGCGCCAGTGATATCGTAGCGTTCCAGCCGTTCCGTTACGTCCCGGGTGAGCACATTCACCAGCGAATGAATCCATCGGTCAAGCGGATGCGTCGCCTGCTCTGGATCGCCTACCTCGCCGGTGTAGAGCTTCAGGAAACTGACAACGTTCATTAATATCAGGAATGTTTTCTTGACCCCTTCATCAACGAGTTTGGTATCGAAATTCTTCGGGTCCCAGGGTTGGTTTGTCGTGTACATGAACCACCGCAGGGCGTCGGCGCCATGCTGGGCGAACAGCTCATTCAAATCGCCGTAGTTCTTCAGCGACTTCGACAGTTTCCGCCCCGTCGCATCGTTCAAGTGCCCGAGGACGACGACGTGTTGGTAGGAGACGTGGTTCACGACCTTTGCCCGCTGGAGGATCGTACTGATCGCTAAGAGCGTGTAAAACCAGCCGCGCGTTTGGTCAATGGCTTCCGAAATGTAGTTGGCCGGATACGCCTCGCCGTTTTCGACTTTCTCCCGTTGTTCAAACGGGTAATGGTACTGCGCAAAAGGCATCGCCCCTGAATCGTACCAAGCGTCAGCCACTTCCGGAATCCGGTGCATGGTCCCACGTTGGCAGTTCTGGCAAGGCCAGGTCACGCCATCAATGAATGGGCGGTGTGGGTCAAAGCTCCCATCAGGTTGAAAGAGTTGCATGGGCAGGCGTAATTCCTTCCAGCCGCCTTGTTCAACCCAACTCCGCGGCACTAACTGCGTCTCACTCTGGAGACGGCTCGCCCACTCGACAATCAAGATGGGATCAGCGTGCGAGACGATCAGGATCGTTTCGTGTTCATGACGCTGATCAATCTCGTGCAGCGCCGCGAACGTTCGGGCCCGCAGGTCATACCAGGTTTCTCCGTCGGTCGGAGCCGTCGTGAAACGATTGATCGTCGCCGCATACGCCTGGTACTCCTGGTGAGGTTTCTCGTCGTACCCAGTGCGGAATTCATTGAAGCGCTGATCCGCCTGCGGTGTAATCTTGAAATGCTGGCCGAGAATATCCGCCGTTTCGGTCGTGCGTCGTAAAGCTGAATGATAGATGATCGTTGGTTTTTCAGGCGCTAGCTGTTTCGCTAGTGCAGCGATTTGTTCTCGTCCGGCATCAGTCAACGGATACTTCGCGCTTGTTTCTTCGTCACTGTTGACCAACCCCAACTCATTATTCTGTGATTTGCCGTGACGGACAAAAATGTAACGGTTGCGAGTGGTAACTCGTTCGGAAAGTTCTTCGTAACTCCCGATACATTCCTGATGCTTGCACTGATCGCACTGCCAAACGGGGATCGGGGTCCCCCAGTACCGTTCGCGCGAAATCGCCCAATCTTTCACTTCCCGCAGCCACTCGCCAAATCGGCCATCTTTAATGTGACTCGGGTACCAGGTAATCGTCTCGTTGTTCTTAATCAACTGCTCGCGCAGTTTTGACATCATGATGAACCACGACGTCTTGGCGTAGTACAGCAGCGGATGTTTACAGCGCCAGCAGAACGGGTAGTCGTGGGTGTAGTGTTCGAGTTTGTACAAAACGCCGTGATCTTTCAGGTAGGTAATGATTTGCTCTTGCGTCTCCCCTTTCGGATCCTTTACTTCCTGCCCGGCCCACGGTTTCACCAGCGCAGTGAAGCGTCCTTGCAGATCAACCGTGTGGAGCTTAGGCAAATCGAGTTTCTGACCGAGTTCAAAATCTTCGACACCGTACATGACCGCGGTGTGGACGACGCCCGAGCCATCTTCGGTCGTGACGAAGTCTGCGTCGGCAATGTAGTACGCCCGCTTACCGGTTTCCTTTTCCAGGTTCACAAAATCAAACAGCGGGACATATCGCTTCCCGATGAGTTCGGCGCCAGTGAGTTCTTTCATCACGGTGCGATCGCCTTCATCGAGTTTCGCGATAAGTGCTTTAGCGAGAATGAGTTGATCGCCATTAGCAGCTTTCACTTGTACGTAAGCAACCTCACGATCAACTGCAAGCGCGACATTCCCCGGCAATGTCCACGGAGTTGTTGTCCAAGCTAGGACGTACGTTCCTGGTTCATCAACGAGTTCGAATTTGATATAGACCGACGGCTCCTCAACCTGCTCATATCCCTGCGCCACCTCATGCGAGGACAGGGCCGTACCGCAACGCGGGCAGTATGGGACGACCTTGTAGTCCTGCACTAAGAGGTCTTGGTCCCACGTCTGTTTGAAAATCCACCACAGCGACTCAATGTATTCTGGCGTGTAGGTAATGTAAGGATGGTCGGTATCGAGCCAGAAGCCGACTCGGTCGGTCATCTTCTCCCATAGATCTTTGTACTTCCAAACCGACTCCTTCGCCTTCGCGTTGAAAGCAGCGATGCCGTACTGCTCAATGTCTTTCTTGCCGGAAATCCCCAAGGCTTTCTCAACCTCGATTTCGACCGGCAAGCCGTGCGTATCCCAACCGGCCTTCCGCTCGACGTGATAGCCCTGCATGGTCTTAAAGCGCGGGATGATGTCCTTGAACGCCCGGGTTTCGACGTGGCCGATATGCGGGATGCCGTTGGCTGTCGGCGGGCCGTCAAAGAACACAAAGTTCCCTTTGGGTGAGGGCTTCTGGAGCGTCTTCGTGAAGATCTGCCGTTCTTTCCAGTCCTTCAGGATCTCCTCTTCGCGTTCGGAAAATTTCGGAATGGCCATAAAGTCGCGATATATCAGATCGCATAGATAGTGTACACGCTGGCCGTATTCCGCACAAGCAAGTAAAGAACCCTCAAGCCGCAGCCGAGGGCTCAGACTGACTCCGCTGTTCCGCTTCGCTCCGCAGCTGGATCAGTCCTCTGATGATGGTCTCCGCGTAGACGATGATGACGCCGAGGACACAACCCACGCTGACGGGGAAGATCAGCCGTGGTATGAGCCAGTCGAGGACTGACTCAAGGTGTGGTCCTAGGGGTACCATCACCCACAGGAACGCGATAGCTCCGGCCATCTTCAAGTACCCGCGCATTGGACGGCCTCCGGACCAAGAACGGTTCGAGCACGACAAACAATGGCCGTAGCCTACTCTTCGCCCTTGGCGACGTCAAGTCCGAGCGATTACTTTTCGCCGACTCCGAGCGCCGCGCTGAATCGTCAGTCGCGACACCGGCACAGCCAAGTATTGAGCGAGGAGCCGCAATACTGCTGCGTTCGCCTTCCCATCGTCGGCCGGTGCCGTGACTCGGACGACAATCTGGCCATCACGTTCGCTGACCTCATTGCGCTTGGCCCGAGGTACAACCTTCACCTCCAGCATCATTGTCATTTCTTCGACACTGCTTGGTGGTAAACCTTGAGCGTAGCCTTCGCCGTTTTGGTCCAAGAAAACTTAGCGGCTTGAGCTTTTCCCTTCCGCCGTAACGTTGCGACGGTCGTCGGATTCGTCAGGATGTTCTTCATCGCCATGGCCAGGCCCTCGACATCATTCGGGTCGACCAGCAACGCCGCGCTGCCGGTCACTTCTGGTACAGATGAGGTGTTGGTCGTGATAACCGGCACGCCCAGCTGCATCGCTTCGAGTACCGGCAAGCCGAACCCTTCGTACAACGTCGGGAAAACGAAAGCAGCAGCGTGCTTCATCAAGAGAATCTTGTGGTTCTGTGAAACGTAACTAAGATATTTCACTGACGACGCCAGCTTCATTTTCTTAATCTGCGGGATGATGTGCTCGCCGCCGTAACCAATACCGCCGGCCAGGACAAGATCGGTGTGCTTGACCGCCTCCGGCCGCATCGTCTTCAACCGCTGCCAGGCCTTAAACAGCGTCACGAGATTCTTGCGCGGATCAATCGTACCGACGAAGAGCAGGTACTTGCGATTCAAACGGTATTTGGCGACGACATCATCGCGCTTGTCGTGGAGATCGAGTAGGGCCGTGTCGGCTGCTTCGGGAACCACCTGAATTTTCTGGGCCGGAACATTGAAGAGTTCGCGCAGATCGCGTTTCGTCGCTTGTGAAACCGCGATGATCTGCTTCGCCCGCTTCACGCTGCGAGGAACGAGGAGGCGGGTCGAGAAAAGCTGCGTTGGGAACCACTCAGGGTGGTGGTAGATCGCGAGGTCGTGGATCGTCACCACCGTCTTCCGCGGGTAGGTCAGCGGCGCGACATTCGCTGGCGCGTGGAATACCGTCAGCCGTTCCTTCAGGAGCGCCGCCGAAACGAGCATGTGCGAATAGGCAAACGGGAGGAACTTTCCGTAACTCGAGAACGGGAAGAACTTGATGGTTGTATTCGCCTGCATGAACTCTTGGGTCGCCTCGCGCGGCATCCGGTAATCGAAGAACAACACATACTCATTCTCTCGATCGATATCGAGTAAGGTCCGTATCAGGTGGTACGTGTAGTGGCCAACACCGGCCCGCTCCCCCGCTTCCGGGTTGAGGATGGTCCGACAATCGATACCGATGCGCATACTAGCGAGGTTGAGTACTAGTGAGTGTAAATTCCACCATTTTGATAGGCGTTTCCATCGTCACCTGCGGGCCGTAGTACTGGCGATACTGCTTCAGCATTTCTCCGGGATCACGGAAATGTTCGTGTCCGAGAAAATCAGGTTCTGTAATCTCTCCGAGTTTTTTCTCACGGATAGCCACGATCACGCCAGTGGCAAATACTTCCTTCGTCTCTGTATTGATCAACGCGATCGCGTCGCCGGACTGGAGATCTTTTTCATCAAAGAGCCGCCACGTCACGGTTTTTTGGCCACTCAAGATGAGCTGAATTTGGTTGCGACTAAATTTGAGTGATTTCATAGGTTACATGGTTTCTGGTTGCGACACCCCGATCGTCTGTAGTGTTTTCTTCAAGACGGTGTTCGTCGCTTGGAGTAAGGCGAGACGGTGCTGCCAGACTTTCCCGTCATCAATGACCCGGCAGTTCGTGTAGAACTCGTGGAACCGCGTTGCCAATTCCTGGGCGTAGAACGGAAGTTTGTGGGTTTCGATGTTCCGACCGACTTGTTCGATAAGTCCGGGGAACTTCAGGAGCGCTTTGACGAGGTTGAGTTCTGAGGTATGCGGCGCTTCGCTGCTCTTCACGATCGGTAGTCCTTTCAGCTTCTTCTGGATACTGCTCAAGCGGGTAAAGGCGTACTGGACGTAGTACACAGGATTCTTCTCCGACCGTTCTTTCGCCAGGTCAAGGTCGAAGTCCATGTGGGTCGAATTGCTGTGCATCAGGAAGAAGAATCGCGCTACGTCGAGACCAACTTCATCAACAACTTCTTCGAGTGTCACGTACGTGCCCGCCCGTTTTGACATTTTGACTTCCTGGCCGCCTTTAATCAAACGTACCAACTGCACAATTTGGACATCGAGTTTATTGGCGAAACCGAGGGCGGCGACGGCCGCGTTCAGTCTGCGGATGTAGCCATGGTGATCGGCCCCAAGGAAGAGAATTTCCCGGCTGAACTTCCGCTGGACGAACCGATTCCAGCGCAGCGCAATATCTGAGAGGAAGTAGGTCTTCTCCCCGTCCGACTTAATCAGCACCCGATCTTTATCGTCGCCGAACGCGGTCGTCCGGAACCAAGTCGCGCCGTCTTTCACTTGCAGCAGGTCATGATTGTGGAGAACATCGAGCGTCTTCACATCGAGCTTCTTTTCGTAGAGGCTGCTTTCGCGGAACCAGGTGTTGAACGTAATACGCAGTTTCTTCTGCACGACACGTTGCATCGCGGTAATCATCATCCCGAGCACTCGGCCTTTAATCCGATCGCGCAGGACCGCGACATTTTGGACCTTGTACATGTGTAATTTCAGGTGCTTCGCCAATTCAGTGACGTACTCACCCTGGTAACAGTAATCCGGATACTCCGTTTTTATCCCCTGTTGCTGCCAGTATCGCCGCAGGACCGACTCGGCTAGAATGTTCACTTGGTTGCCGATGTCGTTGAGGTAGAATTCACGCCAGACTTTCCAACCATTCAACGTCAGAACGTTCGCCAACGTATCGCCGCCAAACGCGCCCCGTCCGTTCCCGAGCGTCATCGGTCCGGTCGGGTTGGCCGAGATAAATTCCACCACAACCCGCTGGGCTTTACCCGACTGGTTTTCACCGTAGTGCTGGTCCGCCAGAATTCCGGCTACCTGCTTCATGATCCAGGCGGGTTTCAAGGTGAAGTTGATGAAGCCCGGCCCGGCGATGTCAGCTTTTTCGAGAATGGGTGCCAGAATTCCTAATTGCGCGACGAGGTGAGTGGCGACATCGCGCGGTTGCTGGCCAAGTTGTTTGGCAATTTTCAGCGCAACAGTTGACGTGAAGTCTCCGAAGGTCGCCTCGCTCGTCGGTTCAACCGGAATCTCAACCGGCCCGATTGACGGGTAGGCCTTTGCAATCGCCTTCTCGAGGAGGCGGCGGAGGTGCTGTTCCGGGAGAATCATGACCCTAGTATACACTATTTCGCCGGCCTGTGGCGCGTGGTAGACTACCGCTATGCCATCCTACGCCACCAACCGCGAAGCCCACCATAACTACACGATCCTCGAGAAACTTGAGGCCGGCGTTGTGCTGTCCGGCGCTGAAGTGAAGTCGATTAAAAATGGCAGCGTCTCGCTCAAAGGCAGTTATGCGGCGATTCACGATGGCCGGCTCCAACTCCTGAATATGCACGTCGGAGCGTACAAACCGGCCGGCCATGTCCAGCGGTACGACCCGACCCGAACCCGGTCACTCCTCGTTCACCGGACTGATATTGATCGCCTGATCGGTAAAATCCACTCCGCCGGCCTGACGCTCGTCCCCCTCTCGGTCTATAGTAAACACGGATTGATCAAAATCGAACTTGGACTCGCGCGCGGGAAGAAGGCCTACGACAAACGGCAGAGCATAAAGAAAAAAGAAGTACAGCGCAAAATCGGCCGGGCAATGCGGGTGAAGGCGTGAAGCATCAGCGATAGGCGGCACCGGCAACGCACTATGACACATCACGGGTACACCCGTGGTTCACTCGTTCGCGAGTACCAAAGTTTTCTCCAGCAAAAAACAAAAAACGCCGTCCTGATATGGACAGAATCTTTTGGTGGAGATGGCGGGTCTTGCACCCGCGTCTCGACGGACTCCCGAACAGTATTGCTTCCATGCGCATTCCGCTGTTGTTGAACATCACCACGTAGACAGCGGACGAGAAACCGTGATGATGGTGTTCAGACAATACCGATTGCTAGGACTGAACGGTCTACCAACCGGTCCGGCTAAATGACACCCGTGATTCCGTAGCCGGAGTCAGGAGACGGATGGGTCATCGGTATTAAGCGACGGCCGGAACAAACGACGGGGTCGCGAAAGCGCGAGCTACCGCGGTCCGAAGTTTGCTGAGAAGTGTATTGGCACTTATCATGTCCGACATTTTTACGAAGTTGTCGGCGTTTCGGCATGATACCATTCGAGCTATCAACGATCGATCGACGATTGAACATCCCCCGGCCACCATCACCGTGGTTCAGAACACAGAATGATGGCTGGCGAACGTCCAGCAAATTCGCCCCCAGTATACGCCGAAATCGGGGTTTTGTCAACCCTTAACTTGTTTGTTTGAGTACGATAATGGTGCTACACTGGCGGTGGAGGCGAACTAATACCAACCGTATGCGCAAAGGAACTGTACTACCGATCGCCGTCATGGCCTTCGCCATCGTCGGATTTTTATTCGTCGTCAGCTATGCGATTACTGCCGGACAGAAGTGGCCGTGGTCGACGCCAGTCGACACCAGTCCAACAACGAATACGGCGGTGAATGATGCTGTCGTGAACACGAATACCAG
>JACRFO010000098.1 GCA_016217865.1 Candidatus Kerfeldbacteria bacterium
AGGCAACCGGGGCTTTCGAACCGCCGACCTGGGTCGGCCTGCGCGTTGACCGCGACAAGATTTATGCCAACTGGGACGCGGTGCCCGGAGCCATGGCATATAATGTGTATCGTTCCGTTACGCCCGGCGGCCCATACGAAGTGGTCGGCAATGTCACGACGTCCAAATTCGCCGACAACAAGGGACTTGAAGCGGGCAAGACGTATTATTACGTCCTGACAGCGCTCAATGACCAATTCGAAGAGACGGAAAAGTCGGCGGAAAAGGCCGAGAAGTTTGGCATCAGTGCCACCGAGCGGAAAGCGGCCGACACCACTCAGCAGAACATCAAACTGGAAGAGATCAAGCTCACGCTTCTGTTTGAACTGACAGACGCAGGGTCGCTTGGACCGATGAATCAGCCGGCCGATGTGGTCGTGAATTCCAAGGGAGACATATACGTCAATGACGTTCTGAACTTCCGCGTAAATGTGTACAACCACGACGGCAACTACAAGTTCTCGTTTGGCAGGCAAACCCCGCCGGCTGACAAGGCTAATCCGCCACAGGGATCATTTTCCCTGCCGCTTTCCATGACCATTGACAAGCAGGACAAGGTATATGTCGGCGACGTTGACCAGAATGACATTCAAATCTTTACGGCGGACGGCAAGTTCCTGAAGCGAATCACGGTCGCAGTCAAGGAGGACATGAAACCCTTCCGTCCGAACGGACTGTTTGTCGCCGAGAGCGGACAGATTCTGACCACCGATGGAGCGAATCACCGGTTTCTGGTGCTCGATCCGGACGGCAAGGTGATTCGAAGCGTCGGAAGCGGCGGGGAGGGGCCGGGGAATTTTCTGTTCGTGGACGGAATACTCATGACCCCGGACAGTATCATCTGCGTGGTTGACGTGATGAATTGCCGCGTTCAGGAGTTCGACTTCCAAGGGAAGTTCATCCGGTCGTTCGGCGAGGCGGGTCAGACGGTAGGGACATTTGCACGGCCCAAAGGGCTGGCCGTTGATGCTCAGAAGCGGATCTGGGTGAGTGACGGAATGGGGAACTCGGTGCAGGTATTCACGCTCGACGGTCAGGTGAAAGCGGCGTTCACCGATCCCGTCAAGGACAAAGCGATGGCGGGACCTCGGGGAATGCTGATCGAGGACGGCCGCTTTTACCTGGTCAACCGTCTGCTCAACGCAGTCTGGGTGTTCAAAATAGGTTGAAGACTAAACTGAATATATGAAACCAATAATCACCCAAACCCTGGATCTATTTGATGGAGGTATTCAATGAAGAGACTGATTCTTATTCTGGGGGGGATCGCCCTGCTGGTGCCGGGAGTGGTATTTGCCGGCATTACAGGGTCAGATCACGATATGCGCTCGTATGCCGGTGCCGGCACAGTGACCAAAGAACTGTGTTTTGCCTGTCATACCCCGCATAACGCCTCTGGAACCAAGCTGTGGGCTCGCACGGTCGGCGGACCGTTCTCGGGTGTGCAGAACCTGTGTTACACCTGCCATGATGGTACCATTACCACTATTGGCACGACCACCGCGTTCAACGCGGCGAAGGAACAGCATAAGGCCGTGGGCGGCGAGTGCTCAGTTGATGGCGGGTGCCATGATGTGCACAACCAGAGCCCGAACGGGACCGGCAAGTTCCTTACGGTGACTGACGCCAACGCCAATGCCACGTACTGCGATGAGTGCCATGACGCCACGCCGTTCACCGGTGCTGAGGCGCTGGGCGACCACACCACGACCGGCAACAACCATAGGTGGAATGTGGCTGGAACCGGTGGAACGCTGACCTGCAACGGATGCCACACTCCGCACGGAGCGACGGCTCAGAGTGCGGCAATCGGCGGGCTGACCAATCCCATTCTGTTGGCCAGCAATAACACGTCTACCGTTTACGGTCAGTTCTGCGTCAGTTGCCACAATGGTACGGCTCCCGCGGCGGCCGTTACCGGTACCGGCGGCGTGTCTTCGGCAGACCCGTTTAACTATTCCGAGACAGTCACCGACGGCACCGAGACCAAGCATCCTTCGATGGCGGCCACGGGTGGTGGATTCACTATCGGCGGTTGCAGTCTGTGCCACGACGTGCACAATCCGGCTGGTCCGACCACCAATGGTTACATCCTGAAGGCCAGCAACGCCAACTCGGACTATTGCCAATCGTGCCACAACGGCACGACAGGCCCGACGGTCGGCGCCAACAGCCATCCGGTCGACGTGGTGCCTTCCAGCACGACGATGAACACCGGTTCGCCGGCGCTACCGTGGGCTCAGCAGATTGATGAGGACGGCGTGGCCGGAGCGGACTGGACGGGAGCTACGACCAACAATATCGTATGCGAGTCCTGTCACTCCGTTCACCGTCAGGGCTTCACCGGAGCTGGTCACGAGTATTTCCTGCGAAACGCCAATTCAACGGCCAACGAACTGTGCACTCGTTGTCACTCGGCGAATTAATAGGCAGGCGCACCGTGTAGGTTTGCTGACATAGCGTTTGACATTCTTAAGGGCAGAGTCCGGGCGATGCACTGAGGGACTCTGCCCTTATTGTATGGAGTTCAAATGGTAGTATGGATCGTGGCGCTGATGCTGGCGGGATTGGAGCTACCGACGGACAGTTCGATGATCACAATCCTGACGCCGCCGGAGCATTCGACAATCGGTTCGGACTGTGTATATGTAATAGGCATAACATCAGCGCCGCGCGTCGAGTTGTTGCTCAACGGGGTCAAAGTGGCGGACTGTACCACGAAAGAATCTATGTTTCATGCTCGCGTGAATTTTGGATACGGTATCAATGACATCACGGCAGTACCACTGGATTCGGCCGGTTTGCCGTCCGCTGGTGCCGCGGAACAGGTGGAAGTTCTGTACGCTCCGGGTCCCGGTCAAAAATACCGGCGATTATATTCCGAGTATTCCTTTCACGGATCGTCAATTGAGCCGGGTTGCAAGAAGTGTCATCAGACCGACGAGCACGTGGGGGCGTCGGGTGACACCACGATCGCCTGTCTGGGGTGTCATGCCGCAATGAAGGACCAGTTCCGTCTTCACGCCAAAACCGACGGCCGTGCTTGTGCGATCTGCCACCAGCGTCGCGGCGAAACCGCCTTCACCAAAAGCGGGACGGAGAATTCCTGTTTCGGCTGTCATGAGAACCGTCGCGGATTGTTTTCTCAGGAGTATGTGCATGGTCCGGTGGCGGCCGGCAGTTGCCGCACCTGCCATGATCCCCACGGGTCGCGGTTCGAAAAGAGTCTTAACCATCCCGTTCAGATACTCTGCTTTTCGTGCCATGGAGAAGTCGAGGAACAGCTTCGTCAGAAAGTAATCCACAGGCCGTTTCTTGAGGGGCGGTGTACAGCCTGCCATGACCCCCACTCCACGGCCAACAAGTGGGTATTGATCAGGAACTCGCAGGAGCTTTGCCTCACCTGCCACCGCACCGGAACCAGTTTGAGCGGTCACAACCACCCCTACAATGTCAGACCCCGGTTCAGACTGCGTGTCCCGCTGAAACTGTCGAACAACGGCCAGCTCGAATGCATATCCTGCCACAATCCTCATGCCGGTGACGCCAGTCACTTGTTGCGAGTTTCGCAAAATCAATTATGTTTGAGTTGTCACGAGGAGAAACGATGAAAACTCGCATAATTATTCCGATGCTGGCGCTTGCGGTTGCCGTCACGACGTTCAGCTGTGGCCGGGCCCCGCGGCCGGGGCCGGAAATCTACTGGCCACCGGCTCCCAGGGCGGCGGTGATCAAATATGCAGGGAGTTTTCAGGGGAGTCGGGACCTGAGACGCGGCTTTATTGGAAAGGTCAAGGATTTTCTGTTCGGCCGGAAGTCCGGCTGGGACATGGGCAAGCCGTACGGCGTTGCAGTCGATTACAAGTCGAAGCTGTACATCGTGGATACGGCGCACAAGGGTGTGCTTATCTACAATCGAACATCCGGTTCGGCGAAATTCATCAATTCTTTGGGCCGGCTGGGAACACTGCTTGAACCCGTCTATCTCGTGCTCGATCCGGCAGGGAATATCTATGTTTCGGATACCCGGCTCCAGCGCGTTGTCGTGTTTACGGCTGACGGCACCTTTTCTCACTTTATCGGGTCGGACACGTTATTTGCGGCTCCGGTCGGCATGGCCTTTGATCATCAATCCAAGCACTTGTACGTCGTCGATACTCGCAAACATGATGTCAAGGTGTTCGACCGCAACGGCCGACTGGTCAGTATTATCGGGCGCAAAGGTGACGAACAGGGGGAATTCCATTATCCGGTGACGGTGGCCGTCAACAGCGGCGATACGGTGTACGTCGTGGATGCGTTTCATTTTGCCGTACAGGCCTTTGATTCTGCGGGTCAGTTTCTCTTCAGTTTCGGGCACAGCCGGACCGGTATCGGCGAACTCGCCCGCCCTCGGGACATCGCGATAGACTCCAGGGGACTTCTGTACGTTACGGATGCCATGCGCAACAACGTGCAGATGTACCGGGGTGACGGAGAATTCCTGCTGTCTTTTGGCGAAATAGGCACCGGTCCGGGTGAATTTCAACTGCCGGCCGGGATATGCATTTCAGATAGTGATACGGTGTACGTCGTCGATTCCATCAACCGGCGTATTCAGATGTTCGTCCTTGCCGCAGCGGCAGGGTCGGAAAGGAGCAAGAATGAGTAAGCATGGTTTGACCGCTTGCCTCGTCTTCATTGCGATCTCGGTCTCGGCGGTTCTGGCCGGGGTCAGCCAGACTAAACACAATTTTACCTCGGCGACGTACAGCCCGAATGCGTACTTCCTCGGGACCAATCAGGTGTGTGTATACTGTCATACGCCTCATAACGGCAGTCTGACCATGGGAGCGCTGTACAATCACCAGACCAACGAGAGCCAGCCATATCAGATGTACAGTTCCAGCACCCTGGATATGACAATCTCTGCCGCACCGCACAAAGGGTCGCTGGTTTGTTTGTCGTGCCACGACGGAACAATCGCGGTCAATTCGCTGAGCAACTTACCCGGTCCACAGGGCGCGGGCAACTACGGCTCTCCGGGTGGAAGCGCACTGGATGCCAACGGCCGATTGACGGTGGCTTCGGACGCTTTTGTCGGCACGGACCTCCGCGACGATCATCCTGTCGGTGTGCTCTATGACGCGTCCAGGGACCCATCGGGGTTCGTCGCGAAAACCGGTATTGCCACTTCGTATCCCGACAAGCTCTTGTCGGAGGGTCTCTACGTGGAATGTAATTCCTGCCACGACCCTCATGACAACACGTATTCCAATTTCCTTGTGGAATCGAACGCCACATCACAGCTCTGCATGAGGTGCCATACAAAATGAGGCGTTCGTCCGCGCAGTGGGCCAGGCAGGTGGCGATGACGACGTTCCTGACGGTATCTGCCGTCGCAACGGTCGGAGCCGAGACGGACCTCGGGGGCGATCTCAGCGTCGATCTGCAGAGCTATGACTACCGCGCCTCACTTCGCGACACCTCATTGAAGTTTTCGGTCAATCGGACCCGGTCGAGCCACGTCCTGAATCTGCGCTTTTCCACTCCGCTGATAAGCGACAGTCTGGGGACGCTTTCGCTGAGTACCCGTGTTTTCGGTACGTACTTTGTCAGTAAAGTGGACCAGTTCAGCATAGGGACATATATCCGGCCGAATCTCGAAACCTACAACGGCCAGTTGGGGCTTTTCCCGCATCGCCGATATCCGCTTTTGCTCTATCACGGCAAGGCGCGCGACCTGTCTTTGCGCTACGAGCCGAATAACCGCGCCGACGTTGAGATTGTCCAGCCCCAGCTGGCGGTCATCCGACGTTACAACACCCTGAGCAAGTCGACAGGCGCCATGTGGAGATACACGGTAAGCGATCAAACGGCGCTTTTGACGGAGCTGAGGGATTCCCGGCAACAGTCGTATCGAGCGTACGATTTTGCGGAAGAGCGCAATATCCTGCCGATTTTTACTCCCCTGACCATCAACCCGCTCAACACCGTAGATACCGTCACGATCGTCAATAGGCTTGGTGACGCCGATCTGATGATTCTCGTGGACGACATCGTTCGAGACACGGTCCCGGCCCGATCGCAGTCGTCCATCGTGGTCGATTCCGGTCAGCACGTGTGCGAATTCATACCGCTTCGTTATTACAACGCCTATCGTTTTCGGATTACGGTGCGGGGCGCAATGCTGTGGCAGATCGACTACAAGCCCCCGGCGACGCCGATCGATCAGGAACAACGCAATAAATCGGCGACGGCGAGTTTCGTGTACGGTGGCCCGGGACGGCTGACCACCCGTTCATTTCTCGAGGTCACCGAGCAGACCGAGTCCTTCCAGGAGCTCAAAGCGAATCTGACCAGTTTGTCGAATGCCGCCGCTTATAAGCTTAGTCCGGTTGCCAATCTCGATTTATTGACCACCTACTCAGGCAACAATTCCGACATCGGTACTCTGAGTTCCCAGTACAACAAGTCGTTTCTGAACTCCACGACCGTGCGCTACGGAGGCGACAACAGATTTCAGGCCTCGCTGATGCACAGCTATAATCGAAATCAGTCCAACAGTATAACTCGCTCCCCCGATCCGACCGATTCCACGAGGTTGATTGAAACTCCGATCAACGTCGCGAGCAATCTGAATTCACTTGTCAACCAGCTCAGTCTGTCATCGCGCCGTTTCGGACATCGCCTGAGCATTAAGAACACGGTGTCTTTCCTCAGTGACAACACCGGGTACGGAAGCGATCAATTTGCATCGACCGTCACCAACAGCGTGCAGTTTCAGTATCGCCGCGTCACCATCACGCCGCAGGTTGACGTGCGGTACGCCTACGACGTTCGGCGAAGCCCTGATCAGAAGGCATCCGAGCTGGAATCGAAGATTGGATTCAGGGGGGAAACCTACCGGCGTCGATTGCTGGGCGACGTTCAGTTCCGCGGTGAGTATACCATGCGACGTCGTTCGGATTCCCGGCAGGTAGATACCAAGGGACTGTACGCGTTTGAAGGAACAGTCAGCCGCAAATTTGCCAGAAACTATCGAGTGTTTGTCCTCGTATCCCAGCAACTTGAAACGTTCAAGACCAAAGTAATGGTCGATGGCGGGCAGGCGGATCTGGGCCAATCAACGCGGCCGAATGAGCGCCGGGCGTCCTACAAAGTGGACTTGCAGGCGTCGCCTTCGAAAAACCTGATGGTCAGCGCCGGGGTCATGCTTCTTACTCAGCCCGGCACGAACGTGGTGCGGTGGATCGCCAACCTGGGCACCCAGGTGCCATTGATCAAGGCGCCCTTTCAATCGATGTTGTCAACAGAGCGACGGAAAATCGCGGGGTTGCCCGACCAGACAAATCTGCTCTTGGAGAGCAAGGTAACTTATCAATTCCGCCATATTTCGGTTGTGTTTAAGCACTCCTATTCGCGCGAGAAACTGGTGAATGTCACCTATGGCATCAATGAAATAGAAGCCAGGATCAGCAGGCAGTTTGAGGTGTTTTGAGGCATGAAGGCGATCGGATCAATATGCATTCAGATCTGCGCAGTCGCGCTGAGCGCCGGTGGTGCCATGAGCGGTGAATCGTATGTTTGGCCCGCTCCGCCGGATGTTGCTCGGTTCGCCTTCGTGAAATCCATAGACTGCAAAGGGTTGTCACCGAAAGCCGGCGCCCTCGGCCGGGCGGTCAGGTGGCTGGGCGGTGCGACTGAAACCGACCGAATATCACTCCCCTTTGATCTGGTCGTGCGCGGCACCGACCTGTTTCTGGTGTGCCAGAACGTCCCTGCCCTCGTGCAGGTCGATATGACCAGGGGAACGTTCCGCCGTCTGGTCGATGATCACAAAACCATTCGGTATCCCATCTCCCTGGGTTCGTCCGACGATGGCACCATATATTTTACTGACAGCGAATCACGCCGGGTATATCGTTACCGGAAGGGAAAGATTGATCCATTTATTGTAGACGGATTGGGCCGTCCCACCGGCATTGCCGTTCTATCAGTTCAGCGCCGGCTGTTCGTGGTGGATACGGAAGATCACTGCCTGCGGATGTTTGATTTTGACGGCCGCTTGTTGGGTCGCGTGCCGCGTGAGGGAGACAGCGTCTCTTTTCACTATCCGACCTTTGCGGCGCCGACACCGTCCGGACAGGTATTGGTGAACGACGCGTTGAACTATCAAATCAAGCGGTTTGACGCAGATGGTAATTTCCTCGGAGCGTTCGGGAGCGAAGGAGACGGGCCGGGCTCGTTTGCCCGTCCCAAAGGAATAGGCGTCGATGGTGAAGGACACATCTACGTAGTTGACAATCTTTTCGACAATTTTCAGGTATTCGACGATTCCGGCCGCGTGTTGCTGACCATTGGCTCGGCCGGGCAGGAGCCAGGTCAATTCTGGTCACCGGCCGGAATCGAAATTACGGGCGATTATATATATATCGCGGACACGTTCAACGATCGCGTACAGGTGTTTCGTTACCTTGGAGCAGGCAAATGAACAGAAGTGATCTGGTGGGCACGATTCTTGTTGCGGTGGTATGCGCGTTGTCCGGCGGAGGCGCGTACGGATCGGGTAGTATTCTGACCACGAAGCATAACCTGTCCAGCTCGGGACCGGGTGAAATCAAGTCTGCGACGGAAGGCGAGGTTTGTATCTTCTGTCACAGCAGTCATAATACGACCCGCGAAGGGCCCTTGTGGAATCATGAAACAACCAACCCGGCCAGATTTACCACCTATGACCGGACAACGATGAGTAGTCGTGCGGAACAACCGAATGGCGCCACGAAACTGTGTCTGTCGTGTCACGATGGAACGATAGCTGTAGGCGCGATCCGGGGCCTCTCCCGTCCCGTGCCCATGCGCAATGTCGGCGGCGAGGGAGAGATCCCCGCCTCCCGGCCGAGTCACATTGGCACTGATCTGACCGGCACCCATCCGGTATCAGTCAAGTACCAGGAAGCCAGCGCTCTGGCCGACGATCATCTTCGCTGGCCCCCGTTCGATCCTGAAAAGAAGGTGGGAACGGATGCCGCAGGTTATGTCCAGTGTACCTCGTGTCACGATCCGCATGATGATTCAAGGTCGGCGAAATATCCGTTTTGGAAGAAAGCCACGTTCGATGAAGTGTGCGCCGTTTGTCACACCTACTAAGGATATAGTATCATGAGATCACGAAAATACCTTTTGATCGCCGTGACCGTGCTTATCCTTTTGTGCGCGGGTCTTGTGTTTGCACACGTGGGAAATATCAAGCTACCTGAAGGGTGCGGATCGTGTCATGTCGGTCACGGGATGGCAAACCAGCCAATGCTGGCTCAGGCCGAGGAAACATTCTGTTATCAGTGTCATGGTAGCGAGGCCGAACGTGCCGCTATGAGATCGGCGGGCAAGTTATCGGAATTGGCTCAGGCGTCGGATATGCGGCGGGAGTTTGCCAAGCCCTATCGACATCCGGTTCAGGAATATTCCGGGCCGCCACAGGGGAAGCCGACTTTCGGTGTCTCCACTGCCACCGCACGGCGGGCGGAATGCGCCGACTGCCACAATCCGCACGAGCGAATCCAACCCGGACCGAAGACCGTCTATCAGGTCAGCGGATTCACGCTAGCCGGGCAGTACGTGGAGAAGTCGCTGGCCGAATATCAGGTCTGCCTCAAGTGTCACGCTGAAATGGCAGGTCTTGACGGCTCCGATCGTAGCTTGGGCCGCTCATTCTCCGTGAGCGCCGTTTCGCAACATCCGGTGACCAGGGCGGCCAGCGGTAAGCGGTCGCCCAGTCTCGCGAGTTCCGCTTCGACGATCCTGATGAAATGTTCTGACTGCCATACCAACGACGATCTGTCGGGGCCACGCGGTCCCCATGGATCAAATTACAGATTCATGCTTTCAGGAAATTATGACATTGACCAGTATGCTCAAGAGAGTCCCTTTGCCTTTCAATTTTGCTACTCGTGTCACGATCGCATGAGTTTGCTGAGCAACCAGAGCTTCCCTCTTCATCGCGAGCATATCCTGGGCGACCCGGCGAGAAACGTTCGGGGAACTTCGTGCTACAGTTGCCATTCTTCGCACAGTTCCGCCGACAATCAGAATCTCATCAGATTTAATCCGGAAGCAGTCAGCCGCGATCATTCGGGACGATTGATGTATATACAGACTGGACAGGGTAGCGGAGAATGCTACTTGACCTGCCATGGCCACGAACATGCCCCCGCGAGGTACTGAGTCAGTGAGACGGACGATGATAGCCCGACAATTCTTCAAGCTGGCATTAATCATGCCGGCATTAACAGGTGTCGCAACTCCGGCCTATGGGATCGAAGTCACGCACCTGAGCACGATCCGGGATGGACTGACTGCGCCCACGTCAATTTGTATCTCGGCAGACAAACTGGCGGTTTTGGAGCCATTTACAAAACAGCTGACCGTGTACACGGCTGACGGGATCCTGCGCCAGAGAGTGGATATTGACGGCAACGCGGTCGGCCTGAGCCTGTTGTCCACGCAACAGTATATATACATCGATCATTCCCGTCGGTGCGTGTCGGCCGTTGATATACTCACGGGCGATAAGTTTGACTTCTTCACCCGTTCGGATGTGACAGCGGAGCCCACGGACCTGTTGGTAGCGGACAGCTCGGTATTTGTGCTGGACGCCGGGCTGAAATCAATTGTCGTTCTGTCCACAAACGGCGTGTTCCACCGAAAGCTTCTGTTACAGGATTCGGCAGGAACATTCATGGGATTCCCTTCGAGCTTTGCGTATAACCAGTCGGGCGGGCAGTTCCTGGTGCTGGACCAGTTGTCATCCAAAGTCTGGGCATTTTCCGCTGTCGGCACATACCTGTACTCGTTCGGGACTTTTGGCGGTTCCGCGTCCGATCTCACTCGCGGCGGCGACATTGCCTGCGACAGTCGCGAACGGGTGTTTCTGGCTGATCGATATCAGGGGAAAGTACTCATATTCCGAAGCGACGGCCAATACCTCGATCAGTTTAGTCTGTTCACCGTCGGAGGCCCGGGAGTGCTGATTCCGATCGGGATGGCGATCGATGAACAGGGGCTTGCCTATGTTGCGTCACTCGAGGCGGCCAGAATCGATATCTTTCGGATCGGCGCATCAGGCACGACGATCGAGGAACTGCTTGTCGCCCTGCCGGTGACGCCGCTGTCCGCCGACACGGTCGATTATCGCTCGGTGTCTTTGGTTGCGCATATCGATCTGCCATCCGGCGTGGTTCTGCCCTGCCGGTTTGATTTCCAGCTCTTTCTTGGCGCGGATACTTCGAACAAGGTGGCGGAAGGACTTGAGATCGTGCCCGTCGCCGAGCCGGGTGACTCGCAGAATCTGGTGGCTACCTGGCGGCCTCTGGAACAATTTCGGCCGGACACACAATATCAGTGGCGGGTACGGGTAAGATCTGAGGAACATCTCGGCGCCTGGAGTCAGCTGGCATCCTTCACGACTACAGGACTTCCTCTGTCATACCATCTGTACCAAAACTATCCAAATCCGTTTAATCCGTCGACGCGCATCCTCTTTGCGACCCCGCGCCATGGACAGGTCAGTTTGACGGTTTATAATCTCCTGGGGCAGAGTGTGATAACGCTTATTAATGAAGAAGTCCCCGCAGGCGAGCATCAGGTCACCTGGACCGGAGTTGACCGTCGCGGTGTATCCGTGGCCTCAGGCATGTATTTTTATCGCCTGGTGGCCGATTCGTACGTGAGCACAAAGAAAATGGTGTTGGTGAAATGAAGCGCACACTGGTTCGTGTACTGTTGGTAACGATGCTACCGTTACTGCTGTCGAGTCCGGCCGTTGCCACCGATGACCCGCATGGCACGCTCAATAGTATCGATTGCGGGAAATGTCACATCGCCCACAGCACGTTGGGCGACATTCTGATTAATGCCACCGACTCGCTGGTATCGACGCTCTGCCTGTCCTGCCACACGCCGGGCGGGTGGGTGAATATGACGAAGATCATGTCGTCATCGCAGAAAGCCAGTCCCGGCGTCTCCGGATCATCACATGCCTGGGACGTGTCTGCGACGAACGCGTCGCGCGGCGCCCAGACACCTCAATCGGCGGCGCTCCTGGATCATCTGACGGCCAGTGGACGGGTCACCTGCGCCACCTGTCATGATCCGCATAAGAACACGACCCCTCCGTTTCTCCGGCTGGACAATTCAGCTGACGCCCTCTGTCTGGATTGCCATCGCGCGCGCAACATGAATTCGGTGCGGACCTACACGGGATCGACTTTATCCCATCCGGTAGGTGCGGCCCTTCCGTCCACCGCTACATATCACAATCCGCCCCGTGACGTGAACGGAAGCCCGCAACCTTCGGACGGCAACACTACGAACGACCTGAAGTTATTGACCGGTGGGATCGTCAGTTGCACCTCTTGCCATGGCGTTCACTATAAAGATTCCAATTCGGGAACCGTCGATAGGCCATAAGAGAAGCTTATGAGGCAGACAAATATACATTCTGGCAGACATTCGAAAGTTTACTGGTTTTCGGTTGTGCTTGCTGTTTGTTTCGCCGCCACGATTACGCATGCGGCGAACGTAGTAACCAATGGCACGTTCACGACTGATCTTTCCGGTTGGTCAACGAACACAATAGTGAGTAGTGGTACGCGGGCCTGGGACAATACTGTGTTCGGTGCGGCGTCGGGATCCATACGTTACCGCAGTAATAATCTGGCCAACGCCGATTATCACGTTGCCGACTCGCAGTACATTTCTACGGCGATCAACCCGGCCACCGACACTGTCTTTCTCAGCTTGTATTGGTACAAGACGGCCGTCACTAAGAACGCGAGCTACGACAGTATTTTCGTTTCGGTCCGCCCCGTTGGCGGATCGGAAACGGTGATTTGGAGTGAAGTTCAGAAACCGAACTCTGGCCAGGTGTTGAGTGGCAACGTCACCCCGCTGAATGTCACGGCCAGTTTCTCGCAGTCGGGCAACTATTATTTGAAGGTGCGTGTTCACGTCAAGTCTGGAACTCAGACAAGTTATGCCCAGGCCAACCTTGATGATATGGTGCTCGATGTGCGAAAACCACCGCCGAACTCTGCACCGACTGTCACGGCGGGTTCCACGACAGCTTCTCCGGTGTCGGTCAACCGAATCGGTACTGGAACTACAACTCTGACGGGGAATTTCACCGATACCGACAATCCAGCGGTGGGTTCGTTCACGGTTTCCTTCCGCGTTCGGGAGCCGAATAATTCCACGATCACAAACGTGGTGGTGAACAGTGCCAATGGTCAGAACGGTGTGACGATTGCCAGTCTCGGCGGGAGCAACTATAGGGCGACGGTCAACTGGGACCCCGCCTCTACGGCTACGCGCGGTGCTTATGACTTTAGGTTCGAAGTATCCGATGGACAGGCATCGGCGGCCGACGACTACGCCAGTAATTTGGATGAACTGATGGTCTATTCGCTGTCCGCCCCCACAATCACGTCCGGTAACACGTCGGCGTCGCCTGTTTCTGTGAATCGGATCGGCGCCAATACGACTCGACTGAGCGCAACCTGGTCGGACGCGGACAATCAGCCGGTCGATTCATTCTGGGTGACATTCTCGGTTCGCAAGCCGGACAACACATCGCAGATTCTGGTGGTAGACTCTCTCAAGAACGGAAGCGGCGGGCTGGTGGTGGTTGACAATGGCAACGGCACCTATACCGGTTATGTTGACTGGAATCCGGCCGATAACGAGACTCTGGGTCTGTACGATCTGCGGTGCCGGGTATTTGACGGCACCAGTGCGACTGAAGACGGGTATATCAATAACTTGGATGAGTTGACGATTGTATCGCAGGCGGCGCCCACGCTCACCGCGAGTGTGACTACTGCATCTCCAACTTCCGTAAATCGGATAGGAACCTATACCACCCGGCTCAGTTCCACCTGGTCGGATCCGGATGGCCAGGCGATCTCATCATTTCGGGTGACCTTTTCCGTGCGCGAGCCGGACAACATCACGCAGTTTATCGTCGTTGATTCCTCGGTGAGCGGAACCAATGGTCTGACGGTCGTTGACAACGGCAACGGCACGTACACGGCGACTGTTGACTGGAATCCGGCTGATGTGCAGACAACCGGCCTTTATGACCTGCGCTGTCGTGTGATTGATGGCGCCTTTGCGGTGGAGGACGGATACGCCTCCAACCTTGATGAACTGACAGTAACCTCAGTATCCAATAATGTACCAACGGTGGTTGCAGGGATGACATCGGCCTCGCCTACTTCGATCAATCGCATTGGGATAGGCACGACGACGCTTTCGGTGGATTTCTCGGATGCCGATCAGTCTGCGGTGGGCACGTTTTTGGTGTCATTCCGCGTGCGAGAACCTGATAACTCTACCATCGTCAATATTGTAGTCAACAGTGCTGACGGCCAGAATGGTGTCGCTATCCTGAGTCTCGGCGGCGGCAATTACCGGGCGACAGTCAACTGGGACCCGCCTAGTACAACAACGCGTGGCGCATACGATTTGCGATTTGAGGTGTCCGACGGTCTGGCATCGGCGGCCGACGACTATGCCAACAATCTGGATGAACTGACGATCTCTTCGCTGTCCGCCCCCACAATCACGTCCGGTAACACGTCGGCGTCGCCTGTTTCTGTGAATCGGATCGGCGCCAATACGACTCGACTGAGCGCAACCTGGTCGGACGCCGACAGCCAGCCGGTTGATTCATTCTGGGTGACATTCTCGGTGCGCAAGCCGGACAACACGACGCAGATTCTGGTGGTAGACTCCCTCAAGAACGGAAGCGGCGGGCTGGTGGTGGTTGACAATGGCAACGGCACCTATACCGGATATGTCGATTGGAATCCGGCCGATGGGGAGACCGTAGGACTTTATGATTTGAGATGCCGCGTGTTTGACGGTTCGACCGCTATTGAGGATGGTTTCGCCAATAATCTCGACGAATTGACCGTGGAGTCACAAGCGCCTCCTGCGTTCACAGCCGGGGTTACATCGGCCTCGCCGCTTACGGTGAATCGAATAGGCACTGATTCGGCCCGTCTGAGTGCGACCTGGTCTGATCCCGATGGTCAGGCGATCTCATCTTTTCGGGTCACATTCTCGGTGCGTGAGCCAAGCAACATTTCTCAGGTCATCGTGGTTGACTCTTCGGTCACCGGGACCAACGGACTGACGGTGGTTGACAACGGCAATGGAACATACACAGCGTATGTTGACTGGAATCCCGCCGATGGTCAGACGACCGGCCTGTACGACCTCCGTTGCCGGGTTTTCGACGGCCTATTTGGGGCCGAGGATGGATATGCGGCGAACCTGGATGAACTGACGGTTGCATCAATTGCCGCGAATTTTCCGCCATCTGTCATCGCCGGTGCGACCCAGGAGACAACTTCTCCCGTGACTCGTCTTGGGACCGCCACAACTACGATTTTCACGTCGTTTACCGATGCTAATCAACCGGGAATCGGCGCATTCCGGGTGACATTCAAGGTTCGTCGTCCGGACAACGTTCTCGAAGATGTTCTCGCAAATAATCAGCCGAATGGCAGTGGCGGTGTCATCGTCACCGACAACGGCGGGGGATCGTACACGGCTCAGTATATCTGGGATCCGGACGTGTCACAGGCGACCGGGCTCTATGATCTATACTTCATGGTCAGCGATGACAGTTCGGCCACGGCTACGGACGGTTTTGCCAACAACCTGGACGAGCTACAGGTGATCGAAGCTCCCCTGAACAGGCCGCCGGTAGTGGCCCGGGGGGTGACTTCAGTGTTGCCGTCTGCTGTGAATCGCTTTGGAAATGGTACAACCGTCGTATACGCTAATTTCTCAGACGATGACATTCCGGGAATAGGCGCTTTCACCGTGACTTTCAAGATTCGCGAACCGAATAACACGACCGAGGTCACGCTCGTGAACAATCAACCCAACGGTTTCGGGGGTGTTACTATTACGGCCCTGGGCGGCAACGGGTATCGGGCGACGTATACCTACAATCCCGCGGACAATCAAACGCTGGGGTTGTACGATCTCTATTTTTCGGTTTCCGACGGTCAAGC
>JACRFO010000099.1 GCA_016217865.1 Candidatus Kerfeldbacteria bacterium
CGTCCACGCCACCATGGTATTCTGCTTCTGCGGGTGGGACAAGGCAAAAAACCGGTACGGCGCGAGGCCAAGAGCAAGTTAACATAATTGAACCTTATGGGAAGTTCCCCCCAAAACCCCGATGAAATTCCTTATCGACCGGCTACGAACCATCCGGGAAGGAGGCATGGCACGACGACCCATACGTCATTGAAGTCGAAAACGGCGATTTTCAAAGCGTGTTCGGGTTGACGATGACAGAAGCGTTGCGAATTCCGACGGCAGCGGTGTCTGTCTGGGAGCAAGCAGGGATTGGTATTCCGACCAAGTACTGGGCCTATGAACCGTACACGCCAAACGATACCGAAGTGTGGGCGTCCAGCGGTTGTTGCAATGGCGAATGCACGTGCTTGGGCGAATACGACGGAGTTGACTCGACCGACAACTGCTCGGTCGCACTATACAGGGGCAACAGCAACTGGACACAGAACCCGAGGACTGTCGATGGTTATGACTATCAGGCCGTGCTCTCGCACGAGTTTGGACATTGTCTGGGACTCGATCACGAAGACGACGTGGACGCGCTGATGAACTCGGGTTACGACGGGCACCCTGACGGAATCGACAACCGTTTTCTCCGAAAAGACGATATGCTCGGTGTCAGGTCTGTTCAGGGACACGCTTCTTGGAGCTTGTACTGGCGGAATCCAGGTGATTCCAGTTGGAACAGTTCGTTCAACGGCTCGTCGCTATGGGCCTCAGGCTCGCCCGGCGTTGCATATGGCGGCGGATTCAACGGATGGAACTTAATCGGGTTTCAAAGCTCGTCTGGACTCGACTGGGTCACGACAATCGGCAAGGCTGGACCGACGCCCTCCTCTTGGACCAACGTGTGCGGGATTTGGCACGACAATACGTGGCAGACGTCGCGCGATGGCGTTGCTGTCGGACGAGACGTGGGAGGAACCAACTACATGGCGGTGGCGTATCTCTACAAAACCAATGGTTACATTAGGGCGGTGAGAAACCTCTATCCCGTCGCCGGGGGTTGCGGTTCTTTCGCGCTGATGAACCAGTTGACGGACACCGATTTCATCACCCGAAGACGGCCGGCCTTAACTTACAACGCTAACAACAGCCGTCTTACAATGGCGTGGATTGACTACCACACAGGTTTGATCAAGATCTCAACCAACAGCAGCACAAACAACTCAACGTGGGTATCCGGCGGAGGGCAGTACTACAATACGTCAGAGTACACGGACGCCCCGGTGGGTATTGTGTGCGGGTACTGGTCCCCCACAGCATCGACGAAATGCTTCATCGCCTTTCCGAGGCTTGAAGGCGACCATTACTTGCGCTTGTGCCGTCTCACGCCGTATTCCAACGGCGGTTTCAGCAAGGACTGGTGTAGTAACTCCAGCTACGCGATCTCCAATGTCCCGCCGTCGATTCGGATCGCCAACGACAATACCGTCGAGATCATGGTTCCATATTTTTCTACTGGGAGCAGTGCTCCAATTAGGAAGTACACCTATACCGAATCCGGCGGGTGGAGCCAGTACAGCTCATACGGCTCGACGAAAGTTGGAATGGCCATCGGTGGCGGCGTCGAAATCAAAGTTGGAAACTAAAGGAGGTCAAGCCATGAAATTCCTCCCGTTCAGCTCGCTAGTGGTTTTCGCCGTCGTTTCGTGTTCGACCGACCGCGTACCGACGGCGTCCGGCACAAACCCGTACCGACACGCCCCGTTTCTGTATGCTGCGTTCAATCGCGGCATCGAGGGATTTGTCGCGCAGTCAGACATCATTGCTGAAGTGGTGGTCGAAGGTTTGACCTCCGTCTCTCAGAGAACGTATCCGGGCTCACGTGCCGACAGGTTGCCGGTGATTGGCGAATACACCATCAAACTCGAGCGCGTGTTCTACAGCAACGGGTTGGTGTCGGCTGCGTCGGTAGGCGGCCGACTGAAATGGCTGGTGCGAATGAAAGGCAAAGGGACCGAAGCGAAACCAGCACAGCCGTACTTCGAAACGTCGGTCGGCGAACAGTACCTGGTGTTTTTCAGAAAAGCCTTCGACGACGTTGATGACGAAGTGCTGACGCTGAGGGGCCCGTCGGGCCGAATCGCACGGAACTACACCCTGGCCCATGGGCACGAGGTTTTCGGTACGCTCTCTTACGACGAGATCGTCCGGAGCGTAGTCGAAATCTCATCCACGGTCGAACCGATTGCATCGGTCCCGGTCGCCCACGCCGTGGACTATGTCGACGACCAGACGCTCGCGACCTTCAAGAACCGGCAAGCGTTGTTGAAATCCGATGAGATCGATGGTCAAATCAAGGAGTTGGTGCCTTTGGGCACGGCGGCTGCCTATGCCTTCGACAGAATCGGCGGAGGTTACGCTGAACTCGAACGACTGATCCTCGTGAACGGAAAGTGCTTCGCGTCGTTCCATCTGGTGAAAGACCCTGCCGAAACGGTGAAGTACTTGGCTTTTGTATTCGACGATCTACCCGGTTCGGAAGCATGTGCCGTGACTCTCTCGCAGAGGTATTGAACATGAAGACACTCTGGCTGCCGCTGGGCTTGGCAATCGTGGGCGCAGGAGCGTCATGCAACGAAAACAGCGGTTCTTCCGAAGCGTCGTGCGCGCGTACCGTGTGCCCGGTGGTGTGTGACGAAAAGACCGAGGATTGCGGTGAGTGCGGTGGGCGGCAATGCCCTGATTCCTTCTATGAATGCGAGGCCGATTCCGATTGCGTTCTCACCGATCAACTTTGCTGCCGGGATGGGACCACCAGCACGGATTTTTTCGTGGTGAATGCCGAAAGCAAAGCCGAATATGAGTCGTACAGGGAAAAAGAGTGTTTTTCACCGGGAGGAGCCTATTACGGCGACAGGAACACTTGTTACGCCATTCGACCGGACTGTCCACTCCCCAAAGTGACATGCGCTGACGGTCGGTGTCAACAAGGAAGCAGTCAGCCGTATGCGGATTGCGCCTCCAAGGGGAACGATTCAGGGGAGGATGCAGGGAACGACGGAGGAACAGATTGAAGTAAGTCCCGCCGATAACGGGAGGGCGGCGAGGTTCGCGGCAGCGGCGCGCGAGTAGCTGCAGTGCGCGCGGTCACGGGTCGGTGATATCAACGGCGAACGGAATCCCGTCAGTCCACCATCAGAGTCGCTGTTCCGCGGATTGTTCAAGGGACCGACAGTGCCTGGTTTTTGGAACGCGCGGCGGTCGTTCCAAATGAACCGAGTATCGGCTTAAGGCATGGATCGAAAGGACTTCTTGCCGTTGGGGAGGCGGGGTCTTCGAGCGGCGGCCCGACCGTCTGGCAACCGACGTTGAAGTTGTGACATTAGCCGGATTTCTCTTGCCCTCAAAATGGCTTGCGCGATGATGGCAGTTTTTCCGGACACGTCGAGTTTCCTGCCGATCTCTTCCAGGTGGTACTTCACGTCGCCGACGCTCACCTTGAGCAGGCCGGCGATCTGCCGATTGCTCGCCCCGGTCTGAGCAAAATCCAGAATTGAAACCTGGGTTATGGAAAGACCGATCTCCGTGAGGATTGAAAAGTCCGCCCAATCGGCCTCCATGTTCAGCAGCACTTTGTACGTCGTGTGCCCGTTCGCACCCATGCCAGATCGGACGATGTGCATCCTGCAAGTCGCGATGTTTCGCGCGATTTTCATCGTTTCAAACGAATTCGACGATGACGAATCGAGATGTGCGATCATTGTCGATGCCACCTCGGCGAACGCTGCAACGGGGTCTTTCGATCTCGCAACGTCGCCGAATACCTCGCCCGCGGAGGCTCGGCTGGGCGCAGCTCCTTCGTCGGGTTCTCGACGTGGACGCTCTGACCTGCGCGAAGTGCGGCGCGCCGATGATTGTCCTCGCCCTTCTGACAGATCCAAAAGTCGTGGCCAAGATCCTTGGCCATCTATCCCTGCCAACGTCACCGCCAGCCCTTGGGCCGCCAGCCACGGTCGAAGAGGCAC
>JACRFO010000100.1 GCA_016217865.1 Candidatus Kerfeldbacteria bacterium
GAAAACGGTACGGCGGACGACCTGCGTAAAGTCGCCCAGGCTGAAGGAATGCTGTCGATGATTCAAGATGGATTCCTGAAAGCAAAATCCGGCGTGACGACGATTGAAGAAGTCTTGCGCGTAACCAAAGAATAACCCATGGCTGTTTACTCCTACACCGCGAAGGGCGTCGATGGAAAAACCCGTAAAGGCCAGCTGGCAGCTGCATCCGAAGCTTCCCTGACTGAACAGCTCCGCCAGCAAGGCCTGACCCTGACCGCCAGCACGACCCAAGAAGCGTCGAAGACGGGACTGTCGTCTTGGCTCGAGCGGATCCAGGGCGTCCCGGTTGTCCAGAAAATATTCTTCACCCAAAACTTGGGTGTCATGCTCCGCGGCGGTTTTTCCATCAGCCGCGCGATGGGTACGCTCGCGTTGCAAGTGACCCACCGCTACTTCCGGCGCGTCATCCTCGAACTCCAAAGCGACCTCGAAGGCGGTACGAGTTTTGCCCAAGCGTTGAAGAAACATCCCCGCGTTTTTTCCGAACTGTTCGTCAATATGGTTTCAGCCGGTGAGTTGGGCGGTAAACTCGACGAGGTCTTGAAGAGTTTGACGCTGCAGATGAAGAAGGATCACCAATTGATCAGTAAGGTCAAAGGCGCAATGACGTACCCGATTGTCGTCATTTTTGCGATGATTGGCGCCGGCATCGCCATGATTGTCTTTGTCATCCCGAAGCTGATGACTATTTTTACGGAGAGCAATACCCAGTTACCATTGCCGACGCGGATCCTGATCGGCATCAGCAACCTACTACAACACCAGGGTATTTGGATCGGCCTCGGACTCATCGGCGTCGTCATCTTCATCGTCTGGTTTAGCCGCACGCCTCGCGGCCAACGCTGGTTTGATTCGCTCCTCCTGGTTACACCGATCGCTGGACCCATCATCAGGAAAATAAATCTAGCGCGATTCACCCGGACCTTGAGCTCTATGTTAGCGACCGACATCCCGATCATCCAGACCTTCCAGGTGATCGCAAAAACGCTGGGCAGCTACCACTACCGCCAATCGGTCATTGATGCAAGCGAAGCCTTGCGAACGGGGGCAGCAATTGCCAAGGTTCTGGAACGCTATCCGAAACTCTACCCACCGCTCATCCAGCAGATGGTCAGCGTCGGTGAAGAGAGCGGTACCCTTGACGAAGTCGCGGGTGAGTTGGCAGACTTCTTGGAAGAGGAAGTTGATCAAACAATGTCCAATCTTTCGACCATCATCGAGCCTGTGTTATTGTTAGTCCTAGGCGTCGGTGTCGCCGGGATGGCCGTAGCTATTCTCCTCCCCATTTACTCACTCTCGAACGCGATTTCCTAGTATGGCTTCCTTCGGTCTGGACATCAGCGACTCGGTACTTCGTTTAGCCGTCGTCGAAAAGACGCGCCATGGTTGGCGCTTACCTGTTCGGGCGGAAGTTGAACTGCCTGCCGGTGCAATCACCGACGGAGATATCATCCAGCCGGATGTGGTTGTTGAAGCAACGCAAAATCTCTACCGGGCGGCCGGAGTCAAACACTTCCGGGTAGCTATTTCCATCCCCGAACGACATACCTTCGTTAAGCTCATCGCCCCGACGAATGACAGCGGGGGCACAACTGACGAACGGATCGCCGCCGCCATCGTACAGGACCTCCCCTACTCCATTGAGGAAGTCTACTGGGATTGGCACGACCTCCAGAAGAAGAACTCGCTCAATCAAGACTTGTACCTCGTCGGAGCGGCGCCGAAGTCGACTGTCGATTCCTACCTGAAAGTCATGAAGCTTGCTGGTCTCGAGGTCGAACGCCTGGAAATTGAGTCGTTGGCGATCGCTCGCGCCTTGTTTGGGTTGGCGTCGCCAGCCGATACCAGAATCATCCTCGATCTCGGACGGACGCGTTCGACGCTCATTCTCGTCGAACATGGTGTTGTCCAATTCACTTCAACAGTCAGGTATGCTGGCCGTGAGCTGAATCGCTTTATCGCCGACGAACTACACATTAGTGAAGCCCAGGCCGAAAAAGCGAAGGCACTGTTCGGTCTAGACCCGCGGAAGGGCAAAGGCCTCCTCCGCCGAGTACTCGCGCCACACCTCGACGTTATTGCCGAGACGGTTAAAAAGTTCGAACAGTACTATACCGAGCATTTTGTCGACCACAGCCCAGTCACCGCCGTGCACGTCACCGGTAGTGGCGCCCTCCTCTTAGGCATTCGCGAAGAACTCCAACGCGCTCTCAATCACGAGGTGGTCGTTGAACCAGCCTGGGTGTACCAACAATTCCACCAACTCGATGATACCCTGCCAGCCGACATCGGGTATACCTTCACGACAGCTTTCGGTCTCGCCTTAGACCCCGAGGTACTCCGGCCATGATCTACATCAACCTCCTGCCACCATCCGACAAACAGTTGATCAGCACGGAACGCATGTTCATGCGCTGGCAACGGGCATTGCTCTGGACGATGGTTGCGACGCTCATCATTACTGGCGGTTTAGCGGCTGGCCGTTGGATGCTTGACCGCGAAAACCAAACTGTCCACCAACGACTGGCCGACGTGCAGCAACGACAATCCCAAGATTCGTCATCAGACATCACTACCTTAACCGGGAAGTTAAATACAACTATC
>JACRFO010000101.1 GCA_016217865.1 Candidatus Kerfeldbacteria bacterium
AGAGGTAGGCCAGGTTTGAAAGGGGGCTGGAAAGCACGCTATAATCTAGCTTTCCGATCTGGGTGTAAATCTCTATATTGGTCATAGCAGTATTCCGGTGGTAGATGTAACTAAACTAGATATGCCTACATTACGCTTTTTTTGCTAATAAATCAACAAAATCAAAGCCCCGCCGGCGACCCCGTAGACCGGAGCATAACGGGAAAGAAAAACCCGACTGTTGCCAGTCGGGCGGAGAGTCATCTACCCTATCCCACGGTATTCACAGCGCTCCCCTTCGGCCAAGCCGACGCCAGCCAGCCGGGTGAAGAACTCCCGCCAGTCACGCCCGGTGGCCAGGCCGATCGAGCGCCCGTCGACGACTTTCTCGCCGACGTACCCGCCTCCCACCTCGTCAAAGGTGATGTGGAGCTGCGACCCACCGCCCTGGACGTTGTTATAGTGCAGGCTGCGCTTCGATCCGGCGACCGCGTAGGTCGCCAGGTCCGGAATGTACGATGAGCAGATCGCCACCAGCCGGTGGTCGTCTTCTGCCACCGCCATGAAAGCGACCTGCAGCGGGAAGACCGACAGCTCCGGCCGCCCAGGGATCTGCAGCTTCTTGGGAAAGCAGATAACGGTAACCTCGGGACGCTGGTCCTGATTCGACATGTTTCCTCCCACGTGAAAGAACTCTTCCCACTCAAGGAAAGAGACGCATGAAGTATCTTTCCCCGGTATGGGGCGAGATGTGGCACCGTTGCCGATTTGGCTGGTTGCCGGCAGGTCATCGGGCTCGTTCCCTCGCTGCACTCTTGATAACGTATTCAGTTGTTCTGTCTGGATTCTATATCATCGACTGAATGCTGGCAAGCTGGTAACCCCGTGGAACTAGGCGTGGGATAATAGATTCCGGTCCCTGGCGCACTAAACTTCGTACAATAAAAATAGGACCGGACTCTGACTGGAGTGCGGTCCCAGGGGAACTGCATGTGCGAGGTCACATCAACCGTTTCGCTACGGCTACTGCGCCTGATCGAACTCGTTCAGGATGCGGAGGAACGGGTACTGCTTACTCCCGTAGGCGTAGCCGCGCAGGATGTCCTTCATCCCGCGGTGCTCGTGGCGGTAGCCGCAGTTGAATGAGATGCGGTTTGCCAGCCACCAGGGATAGAAGCCCTCCGTTCGCACGAAGGACTCCCACTCGTCGGGTACGAACTGTACCAGCTTGGCGCTGTAGCCGTGGCCCGCGGAATCGACCGACACGAGCATCGGCCGGGTGTCGATGTGCGGGATGTAGACCCACGGATACTTGAAGGTCCACCCGCCCCTGACCAGCCAGGTGTGGCCGGTGATCAGGTTGCGCGCGACGCCGATCTCGGTCGGCTCGCAGTAGTTGAGGCAGGCCACCCGGAAAAAGGTGAGCACTGCCAGCGCGACGACAGAGCGTCTGACCCACGTCCGGCGCCAGAGCACTCTCGGGTTCAGGTTGGCGAAGTTCATGGCCGCGCCCCTACTTGCTGCCCCCGGAATCGAAGGTCTGGCTCGGGGCGATGTCGCTGACCACGACCAGGAACGGGCAGTCCCGTCCCTCTTCGCGGTCGAAGGCGTAGCACTTCAGGATCTCCTTGAGCGCATCGACGTTGCCGCCGGCGCCGCGTCCGTGCCAGGCGATGAAGGTGTTGAGCCCGGCCGGATTGAAGCGGACCAGCTTGGCGTTCAGGATGCGCTGGCTGACGCCCAGGTCGGCGGTGATGCTGACCTGGTACGGGCGGAGGTCGATCTTGTTGACCGTGTAGCGGATCGGGTTTCGCATCACCCAGCCGCTGTGGTCGACCACGGTGACGACGCCCGTGAAGCGGTCGAAGACGTAGCCGAACTCGTGCTTGTCGACGAAGTGCATCCAGTTCGCCCAGAAGATCCAGAATCCCAGGAGCGTCACCACGACGAGGCCGCCGATGCCGATTCCGATTTTCTCCCAGTTGGACATGTGCACCCTCCGAAGTGTGCGGGTCGTTACTGCTGTGAGTTGAAGGATGGTAAAGATCAGTTCACCTTTACCAAACCCTCGGGGTCAGAAAAAGTGACTTGCGACATTACCATAAGATTACAATAAAGTCAAGGGTCGAACATACTTGTGTCCCACGAAAAAAGTAGGATTGGCCTGCGCACACCAATGTACAATACTTACGTCAATCTCTGTTTCTGGCTTTTCCTTGAACCGGCCCCCTCCCCAGCCTACATCAGCCCTAGTCGCAGTAATCACTATTCGCTCCATTGATACCATCCCCCGGCGGCAAGGCCCGGACCGCTGCTTCATCGGCGGCAGATAGCCAGTCAAACCAGCAAACCGCATAGTAGGCATTGCCAATCATGTCCGCGTGGGCCGCCTGATAGGCGGCATCATGCGAGGCGGCATTGCGCTTGCGTAAATCGTACAGACCGAAATCAAAACCCACGTTATCAGGGTGACCAACCGCCGTGGCAATAACGGTTCCGGCCTTGATCAGCTTCGGCTTCAGCTCATAGGACACGCTGCTCGTCGTCGGCAACGGTAACACATCAGCCAGGGCCGCAAAGGTCGGCGACAAGGTGTTGAGGTGATCAAGGCGATACCGGATCCCGCACGGGTGAATGACATCAAAGTAGTATTGAATATCCGCCCCTTCGTAGTGTCGCGACCCGGCGACAACGTACCCGTCAAACGGTGCAGTAATGGTGACCGTATTATAGGCCTGTCCGTCGAGACGGAACCCGCCATGCGGTTTGTACTGGCCGCCACGTTCTTGGCCGGGATAGAGGACGCTGCTAGCCTTCGTCACATCGGCCAGAACAGGGATCGTGAATGGATCGGGGCAGGGTGGCGGGATACTGCTCGGCTTCCACTCTGATCCGTTGAGGGACCAGGTCACGATGGGCGGGGTGTAGGTGGTAAAGGAATTGATGAGCACCGCGACATCCGTCGCGAACGGACTGGCGGTATTCTTCGTCCACTTCTCACCAACGACGAAGACCTTTTTCCTGTCCCGCGACAAGACCACGAAGCGCCACGTTGTATTCACCCCATTCACCTTCCGCTTGAGCGTGACGACCGTGGCCAGCCAATTCGTCTTGGTGTAGGTTTTGACGATCGGTACGGCCCCGTACTTCTGACCCAGCATTTTGCTGAAGGCCGGAACAAACTTCGTCCAACCTGACGTCAGGGATATTTTGACCGGCGCGGTGAACATAGCCGGGTCATTGTTCAACCAGGTGGTGTTGAGGCTATGCGTCACCCCCTGTGATGCCAATGACTTGATCTTGGCTGCCGGGGGTTTGAGGACCACGTTCGTTTTTCCGGTGACCGCGGTCCAGGTGCTCAGGTACTGAAACTGATAGCCGTGGGTGGCGTGCTTGTACGTCTTGAATGTCGCGGCCGCGACCGGATAGGCCAACGTCACGAATATGAACGAAGCCACGCTCATCAGGGTGCAAGCAATGACGAATGGATGGCTGGTATGGTGATGGAGCGGGGTGGCCATGGCGGCTATTGGCAGTATAGCAAAAACAGTCACCTTACGCTGACTGTTGGGTGTGGCATAGATTCCCGCCGGGGTGATGGATGCCCGCTAGGGTTTTCTTGGTTTAGATTCGGCCATTGAATTATTTACCTACAGCTCGTTCAAATCCCTTCAGTATTGCTGGATATTCCGCATCGGATGGATCCCAAATCTGGTCGAGTTCGTCGCGATTCACCCATCGTACTTCCGAATGTTCATCCGGCTTGGGTGTGACAACTATGTCAGGATCGGCTAAGGTCGCCAAAAAATCTACTTCCACCACATGGCTGTCCCCATTCATATACGTGAACGCGTACACCGCATCACCGGGGATAATGGCAATACTGAATTCCTCCTGAAATTCCCGCCTCAAGCCTTCGAGGATATCCTCACCTAGTTCAATGTGGCCGCCAGGCAGTTCGAATTTTCCCGGCAGGAACTTTTTCGTGTCGGCCCGCTTGGCAACAAGGAGTTTCCCATCGCGGAAAACGAGGGCACAGGCGGTTATTTTTTGGATTTTGAGTTCGGCCATGGGTTATTCTGCCGCTTTCTTCAAGTCCGCAATCACAATCTTTTTCATCGGCAAGAAAGCCTGCGTCACGCGGTCGATCTTGGCCCGATCCCCGCTCGACATCACCTCATCGAGATAAGCCGGGGTAATTTGCCAGATCAGGCCGAACTTATCTTTACACCAACCGCACTGTTCGGATTCTTTAACGGCCGAGAGTTTCGACCAATACATGTCCAGCTCTTTTTGGGTCTCGCAGGTGATGATGAACGAGACCGCTTCGTTGAATTTGAAGATGTCACCGCCGTTGATGGCCATGAACCGCTGGCCGTTCAATTCGAATTCGTAGACGTGCGTATCGCCACCAGGTGTGGGCGTGCTATGAAGAACTGTATGACTGGTGATTTTCGAATTCGGAAACGTCGCGACATAGTATTCGACGGCTTCCTTGACCTGTTCCGGTGTCGTGAACCATAGATGGGGCGTAATGGGTTTGATGAGGGCAGCCATAGGATGCTTGGTTAGTGATGATTATGCTCCAACCACAACCTTAAACCCGGCGCTAGAAAACCGGTTCATCTTGAACGGCATATCCATGGGTTGATCTTTATATTTTTTTTCGAAGTACGCCATGACTTTTTTCGTGACCGCGTCACGGTGCGCTTTGGATTTGTAGGTAACGAAAGAAAACCACACCGCTTCGGTCGGTTTGGCCTTGGCCATCTTGGTAAAGGTAAACGTCACGCCCTTGGGCTTCGGACTATCGATGATGCATTCTTTGTAATCAAGCGCCCCGAATTTCATCCAGGCCTGCAATCCTTGGCGCGCCATCTTGATGTACTTGGCCGTATTCTTCTTCGGGATGGAAATAACGAATCCATCAACGTAGGTTCCTTTTTTCATAACTAGGGAACTTAGTTAATACGTTTTCTCTTTTTTCGGCGACTGCCGGGGTAACACACCGGGCATGGCCCTGGTCCGCGATATTTGTGTCCCCGATTGCAGTTTTTCCAACCATTTGTAGATTTCATACATGGTCAGGTGGTCGGCGTATTAAGCAGACGTTATTTCCACACCGCGAGTAGACCCCCGAACCCGACGTAGGTCAGGAGGAACCAGAAGTCGTTGATAACGAGGATGATCGGCTTGCGACCTTCGAATTGAGTATTCAGGCTGTGCGAGACGGCGAAGGCGAACCAGACGACGAAGCCCGCCATCATCCCGTCGGTAAAGGTCGTCAGGCCGAGGCTGTTCACAACTACCTGGAGGCCGTAGGCGAAGAGAACGGTTGCGACGACAGCGCCGCCCATCAAACGCGGCATGGCTTTCTTCTGATCTTCGCTCATCGTCCGGTTGTTTGGATCGAGTCCGAGGCCGCGGGACCAGGCCTTGAAAAATGGTGACATCGGCGAGTAGTACAGCCAGCTGAAAAAGAAGTTGCCGAGGGCAACTGCGAGGAACGGCGTTAAGGAAAAGCTCCAATCGATCATATGCAAAATGTCAGTGGATAATGGTATGAGGGTAGCAAAACTCGGCAGACCGAGCAACCGCGCTATGCCCTGAACCTATCCGCCGTACCGGCGTATCAGCCACAGGTTGACGATGAACGCTGGAATATACGCGTAGAGAAATGTCGTTTCAGCTGCTACGCCGGCGAGGGACAAACCCGTCGCGACCATCCCAGCGACCACCAACGCTAGGCCGAGACTCACCAGTATGCTGACGGCCCAGCCCAGCGCACGATGTGTTGGTTGAGGTGGGCTGGGGTTTATCGGTGTGGTTGGCATACCATCAGTTCATTCCCGATAGCTGCTCGCGTACATACTGAATAAACCGAGTAGCTGTCTCTAGCTCACCCAACATGTTACGGTAGGCCGCCATAATCATCGCGCCTTCAATCAGATAGCCGGTCAGTATCTGTCGGGGAGGTCTTGGAACAAGAGCGGCGGCCGCAGTCAGGTAGGCATCCAGAAGTGCCGAGTCCCCGAGGACTGCAATGTCGGCCGCCGGGCGGGTAATGTTGACCCACGGGTCGACGGCCAACCAGTGGTCTTTAAATTGGTAGATGTCGAGCAGTTCGACGCCATCCGTAGTAATCAGAATGTTTCCGGTATGGTTGTCGATCCCCACGTGCATATCACGGGACCGAAATTGTTGAATATATGGATCCTGGGCCAGTTTTTCGAGAGTCGTCAGAACTTCGGCGAGAAATGTTGGTTCAATATTTGCGCCATCCAAGCTACACCATTCGCGCAGGTCTTGCAGCCGTAGGTGGTGGAGTTCCGACCATGGCCGTTGGAACGTTTTGATTGATGCTTGTTTGGCTTTCGTGAGCGCCATCAACCGCGTTAGCATAGTGGTAGCCACATCGGCGACTTGGTTGGTTGTGACGTGCTCAGTCATCAGCCGATGGTAGAGGCTATCATCCATGCTGATCCGACGCATGACGATCGCGAGATCGCCGGCGTCCGCCGTCGGGCAAACCTCCCACGTATCTCCCGCCAGACGAAGTCCAACCAGTCGTTGATATATCTCGGGACACATGGCATTATTCCAAGCGAAGTCTTCTCGAACAAACGCCTGTCGAAATGCGTCGTTAGTCAAATCTCCCACGAAGCCATTTTCGTGTTTGTACACTTTCCAGACTTCATGCGGGTACATGAAGACATAAGAAATGACTGTTTCGATTGTTTGCTGATGTCCGCGCGGTCCACCACTAACCCGATCGTGTCCGAGTGCTTCGAAAATCGTCATTTGGGAATCACGATATCGCGAGTCTTCCGGTCAAACAAAACTGTTTTGGTTTGCCCACGGAAACTGACTTCCAATTCAATTGGGTCAACGCTTGGGTGCTCCGGATCTTCTGTTGAAAGGACGCGAATATCGAGCGGCTCTCCGTGTTTGAGTGTTTGTGCATCATTCTCGAGCAAGCCGAAAACGCGGTTCGCCAATTGTCCGAGTAGTTCGTAATGCGAGACTCCGATTAGATGGGGCCGTTTCAACTCGGGATGCTTGGCTACGACTTCAAAAGCACGAATAGCGTATTCGATATTCCGGAACAGTCGATGTTCAACATTCGAACGCGGCTCGTAGATTTCGGCATTCTCGAATCGCGGATCAGTCAGGTACGATTTGTCGAGCATTGGGAAAGAGCCGGTCTTCTGGGCCTGTGCCTCGGCGGCTTGGTTCGCCGCAAGCAATTCTTCAAAAACTTGTCGCGCTTGTTCGGGATCGTGCTGAATCATTGGGTTGAGACTCGGGCGCACACGAACTTCATCATCGTGACCAATACCGGACTTGATGATATCGGCCGTCCCAGCTGCTCGAACCGCTTCAGATCGAAACATTGCGACCGCTTCATTATCGGGGTTTAGACTAGCCGCAATCTGCTCAGCACTGCGCCGAATCGTTTCTTGACCCTCGGTTGTCAGGTCAGGATACTGTTCAGTGTATTTGGTTTGGCCGTGGCGGAGCAAGGTAATACGCCCGAGTTCATGTCGGGTGAGTTGCTCACGTGTTTCGCTTGCATGATCCGGAATTTCCTCCAGTACCTCCGGTGGCCTGATTTCTCCTTCAGTCATATGACTCTATCCTGACATGAACCAGTAGTGACTGACAAGTCACGTGGCTGGCCAAGCCGGGTATCTCATGATACTCGGCCGTGGTCTCAATGATTAAAGTAGCTTACTTCCCGAGTCTTTCCGAATGGCATTCCGTCCTCTATTGAGAAACAAGCGTAGACCCACAAGGATAATAAATACCGGCCAGATGTATTCCCAAGGAGTGTGCTCCTCAAACATCGGCCACTGCTGGTTTTCCACGAAATCAGTTAAACCAACAATGATGATGATTGCCGCCCACGGCCAAGCCGACCGTTTCCAGATCAGCAGCGCAACCCCGATAGCCACGATGAGCCCAGAGCCAATTGTGTCTTTCGTGGCTTGGTCAGTAATAATCCCGCTGGACTGCAGCAACACGGACACTCCCAAGAGGATGATGAGCGCTCCGATAAAGTAACGCATAGGGGTTGTGGATGAGTAACAAGACGTGTGACGTACTGCACTGGACCACACCTCCACCTACTACCACCGGCGCTAGACCGGGACGGCTGGCTGATTCAGCTTGCGGTAGACGACCACCATCGCCAACCAAGTCACCGGCAAGGCGACGAAGACGCCGACCCCGAGACAGATGACACCGAGGATGATGATCCCAAGAAGCGTCAGGTCGAACATCAATAGCGACATCTTGATCCCCTGGGTCAGCCGCGTACTCTCTGTCATAGCCGCGCCGATCCCAAGGTTCTTGTCGATGATGAGTGGGATGACGAACTGGAAGCGGAGAGCGAAGTAAATACCCGGGATTATGAAGAGGATCGTGCCAGCCCCAACAATCAAACCGACCAATATCGTTCCGCCGAGGACGCGCCAGAAGTACTTCAGTTGCGTAAAGAGGTCAGTGAACGGGAGTTTCTTCCCGGCCTGGTAACTCAACATCAAAACCATGTATCCGGCCGTCATCCAGGCCGACAGGAAAATGCCGAGGAAATCCCAGCTGTTCGGGTTCTGGTCCGGTCGGCTCATCAGACCGCTGATGATCTGCGAGACTGCTGCGATCCCGACGAGGTACCAAAAGTCTTTCTTGACGGCGTTCCAGCCGTAGGAAATTGCTGAACTGCTGTCGATCGTCGGAGTAGCCATACGTGTATGAAAAATGATAGTGAAGTTAGATGTTGAGGTAGCGTAAGAGGTGATAGACAAGCATCGCCGGCCAAACAATCGCTTTCAGGATACCAAGGATGCCGCCCCAGAATGATGTCGCGTGCTGAATGAAATAGATGAGCGCGCCGATGAAAGCCAAGCCGTACACTCCCCCGCCAACTGCTCCATTGTTTTTCATGGCTGTTACCCTTTCGTTAGTGATTGCCAAGGACGATGTGATGAGATTGGATGATGTACATCACGACCGGTAGTGGGAAGCGGAAAAAGCGATGGCGGTGATGGCGCCATAGCGCTTGGCGTTGTTCAGACATTGAATGACAGCTCCGGACATACCGTTTCAGGCAATGTCCGTAGTGTACGCCACTGCGGCGTTTCTGACAATGCCTGGAAAGAATCTGTACCCTCCCCCGTCATATACAAGACAAACCCCCAACTTGAGAAAGGAGGTGATCTCACGAGTGGGTTTATTGGCTAGTGAAAACATCTATGCGTAAATCGCTCCTCATAATTGGCGCTCTCGCGCTGGCCTCATTGACATGGGCAAGTACTGCCTTCGCAAATAGCCCATCGGGCCAGGGCCACAACCCGTTCGATGCAATCTGGAAAGCCATCGACGGACTGCAGGAAGACATCGCCGCGATTCCGGCTGGTCCGCCCGGCCCGCAGGGTATCCAGGGGCCACCTGGTCCAGCGGTTGATAAGGGCATGACGTACCTAGTCACGACTGACGCCGCCGTCAGTGCCGGGACGACGGCTACGGCAATCGCCATGTGTACCGACGCTAATGACGTCCTGTTGAGCGGTGGGTTCCAAGCCTCGGCTGGACTAACCGTCGGTAGTAGTCAACCACACTTGATCCTTGCCAACCAAGCATGGTCAGCCAGTGCGACGAACAACACCGCAGTGTCCGGAACACTATCGGCCCGGGCCTTCTGCTTGAGCATCCCGTAGTCCGGTAGACGACAACCAGGACACTACTGCTGGTGCTTGACCTCCCTTGACGGACCGTTGCGGTCGTGGTGCCTATTGCGTATCATGTCACCATGAGCCCGAAGTCCATTCTCTTCTTCCTCATCTTCCTCGCCACCGGCGTCATTCTGATTAGTAAGTTCACGTTCGAAACCCCGCTGGTGAATGGACCGATCACGGTCGGCAACACCTACCCGGCAAACACCAACGTCAATACGGCAGCCGCGAATGCCAATACTACGGTCACACCGCCCGCGCAGCCAAGCGTGGTCTTACCGTTAGCGGATTTCTACTCCCGCATCACGAAGAAACCGTTCGGCATCTACATCACCCCACAGCAATCACCCGTTCAACCGGAGCGGTTCACTGGTTACCACACTGGTGCCGACGCGGAAGCGACACCAGCCGAAGCGGCGGTTGATGTGCCGGTACTAGCCGTGGCGGCCGGAACGATAGTCTTTGCCGGCCACGTCAACGGCTACGGCGGAGTGATGGTTATCCGTCACACTGTCAACAAGGAAACGTTCACCGCACTGTACGGCCATGTGCGGATCGCCTCATTCACGAAGGGAAAAGGTGAAACGGTCAAAGCTGGCGAACACCTCGCCCTCCTGGGGACCGGTGGCAGCAGCGAGACAGATGGTGAACGCAAACACCTCCACCTCGGCTTCGTAAAGGGAACGACCGTCAACTACAAAGGATACGTTTCGACGCGGAGCGCGCTCTCCGCTTGGCTCGATCCTGTCGCCTGGTTGAAAACACAAGGCGTCTAAGCAGCAACGCGGCGAAAGTACCAAAACGCGTCGTGATGGTGAATCACCTTCCAGCGCGGATCGGCAGCCAACGTTTTGATCTCATCGAGCAACTGGGCGGTTGTAATCACATCATACGGGCCGCCGGCGAGGATCACCACTGCATCGGCTTGTTCAAGATTATTCGGAAAACTCCAGATGAGTTCGCGACGGGAAAATTGCGGCGCCAGGTTGTTCGTTGTGGCGACCCGGTCCGCCGGGAGAAGTTGACGTTGTACAAGTGCGACGTCCTGGCGATACGGTGACGGGATGAAGACGCGAATGGCGTCGCCATGGTGGCGTGTCCCAGGCAGCGGACTCCAGATCCACACTCCGGCGAGAAAGCATCCGATCAGGCCGATGTCGAGCGCCCGGCGGAGCTGCACCTGTGTCCAGCGTCCATGGTGCGTCGCTAGCCAAGCGCGCAACGTACTCCACCCGTCAACAGTAGCAATGAAGATGAAGGGAACAATGGCTGCCATGTACTGGAAGAAAATGGTCTGTTGATTCGGATTGCTGCTCAAGAGGTTGATAGCAAACTCTGGCCCAGCGACGAGCAGAACGGGCCAGCCGAGCAACGGCAGTAGCGCCAACGGGCTGAACAACGCCCGGAGGAGACTGAACGTGCCACCGTCAACGACGTCGCCCAGAACTCGCAACGGTTGGGTGATCATGTGTTTCAAGATGGCGGTGTAGGAGTCACCGAAATCACTGAAGTAGCCCAGGGCAAAGTGGCCGGGCGCCTGCCGAGCCTGCGGAATGGCCCACCCGACCATCAAGATCGACCAGCCTAAACCGACGACGAGACTAGCCAGCGCCGCTACCCGGTACCCGCGCCGCCACACCCAGTACAGTCCCATCGCCGCCACGACTAACCCCACCTCTTCCTTCCCAAGGATCGCCAGTGCGGCGGTCACACCGTACAACCACCAGCGTTTCTGTTTCATCGCCCACCACGCCCACAGCAAGAGCGGCATGGCGAGGATCACAGCATGGACATCGAAGATCAGCGCCCACTGGAGCGTCGGGTAGAGCAAGTACGCAATCGCCACGCCGGCCCCGCGCCAATCGCCGAGCCGTGACCGCGCCAACCAGTACAACGGGATCGCGCCGCTAGCCACGAAAACCACTTGCAGGACGATGGGAACGCGCGGGTCTGGCCAGAGCGCGTAGAACGGCAAGTACCCCAGCAGCAGGAAATCAGCGTGAACCGCCGTGCGGAGGTGAACCTCACCACCGTAGACTGGACTGGCCATGCGGAACCAGTTGCCATGCAGACTGTGCCAGAGGACCTGATCCATGTTGCCCATATCAAATTGGGCGGTGAGGAGGTTGACGTGGCGGAACCAGTTCGTTACCCCGAAAAAGACAATAAAGGCGACTATTGCCGCAAACACGAGCCGTGATTGGACAGAAAACGTTGGCATCGGTCTAGTGTACCCGTTTTCTACCCGAAGTAAATAGCCGGTGCGGGCTGAAGGCGTCAGGCAAACCCGGGGAAATAATCGGTTTTGATGCGCCGCGAGGATATTCCCATCGAGGCGAGGAGACGCTTGTATGCCCGAACCATCGCTTCCGGTCCGGAGATGTAGAAGAGTCGTTCGCGGTAATCCGGAATGTGGCGCTTCACCATCTCGGCCGTGATACGTCCGTGCTCGCCGGTCCAATCACCGGGAACCTTCGACTCATCTCCAAGCACATATATGGTTTTCATTCCGAGCTGTTGTTCAGCTGCATCAAAGATATCACGGTAAGCGATATCACCCACCGTCTGGCTGGCATAGAGGAGTATCATCGATCGGTTCTCATGCTGGTCGAGACAGTACTGGACGATGCTACGGAACGGCGTCACCCCAATCCCGCCAGCGATGAACGCTAGTTTCGTCTGTTGAGCTTTCGGCAGGGTAAAGTCGCCGTCCCGCTCTGATGCGACAATAGCTTGTCCGGGTGCCAGCGTCAACAAGCGTTGCTTGAAGGTGCTTGATGGTTTGTACATTTTTAAGCCGAGGCGGAGCACCGACTCGGATGGCGACGAGGCTAGGGTGAAGTAGCGCCGCCAACCGCGTTGGTCAGCGTGGGCATGCGGAACAGTCCAGGCCATGTACTGACCGGCTGCGTACGGAACCGGTCGCGGTGTCGTGAAGATGAATTCATAGACACTATCGGCGATACGCTCTTTCC
>JACRFO010000102.1 GCA_016217865.1 Candidatus Kerfeldbacteria bacterium
CGGCCGAAAACGCTGACGGCCGGGCAGCGTCGCGCGTTGGCGGGGGTTGTCGAGATCCGCGGCGAAGTCGTCATGTTGAAAAAAGATTTCGAACAACTCAATCGTGCCCAAGCCGCCGCCGGCCAACCAGCCTTTGCCAATCCCCGCAACGTTGCGGCGGGGAGCATTCGCCAGCTTGATCCGCGTGTGACCGCCAAACGCCGTCTGACGTTCTATGCTTGGGAACTCGTGACTGACTTAGAACAGGCCTCACTCGACGAGGCGTATGAATTCATTCGGGAGATGGGTATAGCTGTCAACCCAAAGGCCCGCCTGTGCAAGACGTTGGCCGATGTACAGCGCTTCTACGACGACATCGCGGCCGATCGACCGCGGCTACAGTTCTGGATTGATGGCATCGTCGTGAAAGTCAATGACCGACGAACCTACACTGACCTTGGGTTCATTGGAAAAACGCCCCGAGCGGCCGTCGCTTGGAAATTCTCGGCCGAACAGGCGACAACGGTGGTTGAAGATATCGTCGTCCAGGTTGGCCGGACTGGAGCATTGACGCCGGTGGCCCATCTGCGGCCAGTGCAGGTAGCCGGAACAACGGTAGCGCGGGCAACGCTCCACAACGCCGACGAAATTGACCGCCTTGATGTTCGGGTTGGGGACACGATTATTATCCAGAAGGCTGGAGACATCATCCCCGACGTCGTTTCCGTTCTACCAAAACTCCGGCCAGCAGGAACTCACTCTTGGAGGATGCCGTCGACGTGTCCGGTCTGCCATGCTCCGGTTCGCCGACGCGACGGCGAGGTGATTGCGTACTGTACCAATACCGCCTGCCCGGCCAGGCAGCGGGAAGGTCTCTACCACTTCGTTTCAAAGAAAGCGCTGGATATCACTGGGCTCGGGCCAAGTACCATTGATGTTCTGGTTGATGAAGGCCTCCTGAAAGAACCGGCCGACCTCTTCCATTTGCGCCCAGCGCAACTCAACGGGCTACCGTTGTTCGCTGAAATAAAATCAGAAAAACTCATTGCGGCAATCCAGGCTGCCCGCTCGGTCCGGATCGACCGGCTCCTCTTCGGCCTAGGGATCCGCCACATCGGCGAACAAACGGCCATTGATCTCGCTCGACATTTTGGATCACTCCAGCGGTTGATGTCGGCTACTACCGCGGACATCCAACGTGTGCCGAACATCGGAAATGTCGTCGCGCTGAGCATTACCGACTGGCTCGGGCAAGCCGACCATCGCCGCCAACTCCGCCGTCTTCTCGACGAAGTTCGATTACAACCACTTCCGAAAACCAAGGATACACCACTATCCGGAAAAACAGTTGTCGTGACTGGCACGCTCGAAACGATGAGTCGGGACGAAGCCGAAGAAGCGATCCGACGAGCTGGCGGCAAGACGGCCAGTGCAGTGAGCGCGAAGACGAGTTACGTGGTTGTGGGGGCTGATCCCGGATCAAAAGCCGAGAAGGCGCGCCAACTCAATGTGCCGATCCTGACGGAAACTGCCTTCAAGAAACTCCTGAGCTAGTTGGCTTGTCAATACGGCGACCAGCCTGATACACTCCCGGATATGGAACACGCTGATGAACTGATTAGGAAACTTTCCGACCTCGCTCGACTGGATTTGACCGCCGAGGAACAGGCCCGCCTCGGGGAGCAACTCCCAAAGATTTTGGAATACGTTGGCCAACTGCGGGAAGTTCGAACCGAAGAGCCGCCACAACCGACAACCCCTTCGCACAATAGCCGGCCGGATGACGTTCGACCGAGCGGTGTTGAATCAGACATTCTTGCCCAAGCCCCAGATACGCTCGAACACTACTGGAAAGTTGATTCAGTTTTCTAAATGACAACGCTTCCAGCAACAATTCGTGAGGTACACCGCGGCTTGCAAGCCAAGGAATTTTCCGCGGCTGAACTAGCCGCACAAACACTGGAACGTATTGCCAGCCAGGAACCCCGTCTCGGCGCCTTCTTGCGCGTTCGCGAGCAGGTCATGGCCGAAGCCCAAGCTGTCGACGAGCGCCTCGCCAGCGGTGAGCCGTTGCGGCCGCTTGAAGGTGTGACACTGGCGGTCAAAGACAACATGACGATCAAGGGTGAAGAAGCGACGGCGGCCTCAAAAGTCCTGACCGGGTACCGCGGCGTGGCCACCGCCACTGCTGTTGCGCGTCTGCGAACGGCCGGGGCGTTGGTGGTGGGCAAGACGAACCTCGATGAATTTGCGATGGGTGCTTCGACCGAGAACTCGGCCTTTCAACCGACGAAAAATCCTTGGAACACGAGTGTTGTACCGGGCGGTTCATCCGGCGGTTCAGCGGTAGCGGTCGCCGCATCCGAAGCCGTGCTCGCCATCGGTTCCGACACAGGCGGGTCAATACGCCAGCCAGCGTCATTCTGCAATGTCGTCGGAATGAAGCCTACCTACGGACGAGTCTCACGGTACGGTCTGATTGCCCTGGCCTCATCACTCGACCAGATTGGACCGTTCGCCCGCACGGTCGAGGACGCGGCCCACGTCTATCAGGCGATGGCGGGCGTTGATGAGCATGACGCCACGACGAGTAGTCAGCTGGTCGCTGATGTCGTGGCTGGGCTTGGGGAAAGCATCGCCGACATGCGAATCGGTATTCCAGCTGAATTCTTTGGTGCCGGAGTTGATCCCCAGGTCGCCGCGACCGTCATGTCAGCTGCAAAGGTGTACGAATCGCTCGGGGCGAAACTGGTCAACGTCTCGCTGCCCCTCGCACCGCAAGCCTTAGCGACGTATTACATCATCCAACCAGCCGAAGCCAGTTCGAACCTGGCCCGTTACGACGGTATCCGCTTTGGGCCATCGGTACGGACGAAGGCCGGTTTAGAGCAGATCTACCGCCAATCCCGTGAGCAAGGATTCGGTACGGAAGTGAAACGGCGGATTATGATCGGCACGTTCGTCCTCTCGGCTGGATACGCTGATGCCTATTACCATCAGGCCATCCGCGTCCGCCATATGCTCCGCGAAGAGTTTGACCGCATTTTCGACGAGGTTGACGTCCTCCTGACCCCGACCTCGCCAACAGTTGCTTTCCCGCTCGGGGCGCGGACTCAGGACCCCCTGACGATGTACCTGGCCGACCTCCTGACTGTCCCGGCCAACTTAGCGAATATTCCGGCGATGTCCATCCCGGGCGGGTTCATCGATGGGTTGCCCGTGGGTGTCCAGTTGATGTCGCGGGAATGGGATGAAGCGACGTTGTTCCGAGCCGGCCACGCCTACCAGCAGGTGACTGACTGGCACCGCCGCGTTCCCGAATAGCCCCGGGTTGCTCGTTCGGCGTTTTTATGCTATACTGCGATTGTTATGGCGAAGACAAAGATTACGGTCGTCTTGGTGGAAGACGAAAAGATGCTAGCCGACATGTACGCGACGAAGTTCGCGATGGAAGGCTTCAACGCCCATAAGGCTAATGATGGCGCGGCCGGTTTAGAGGTGATTCGGGACGTCAAACCGGACATTATCCTGCTCGACATCATCATGCCGAAAATAGACGGCTTTGGCGTCTTGAAGATGCTGAAAGACGATGCCGCGTTGAAAGACATCCCGGTGATTCTCCTGACGAACCTGGGACAAGACGAGGATATCAAGAAGGGGAAAGAGCTCGGTGCGGCCGACTACTTCGTTAAGGCGAATCACACCCCCGCCGAAGTCGTGACCAAGGTTAAGCAAGTACTGAAGATTACCTAACTCCATCCGCATGCCCCACGCGCACCTCATCGAACGGACGCTCGTCTTAGTGAAACCGGATGGCGTTAAACGAAGCTTATCTGGCGAGATCCTTAGCCGCTTTGAAAAGGCTGGCTTGAAAGTTGTCGGAATGAAGATGGTCTGGGTCGACAAAGGGCACGTCTCCAAGCACTACCCCGACAGCCGGACCGAACTCCTGACGGCCATGGGCGAGAAATCCTTGAAGACCTACGAGAAGTATGGGCTGGATCCGATTGAGATTCTCGGTACGAAGGAGCCGGCGGAGATTGGCAAGATGATCAACGAGTGGAACCGGAATTTCCTGTCCTCGGGACCGGTCGTAGCGATTGTGCTGGAAGGGATTCATGCGATTGACAACGTCCGGATGATCACCGGCAATACGTTACAGACGTTCGCCGATCCTGGCAGCATCCGTGGCGATTTCGCGATTGACTCGCCGGCGCTCGCTAACCAACAGAAGCGCGCCGTCCATAACCTTGTCCACGCCTCGGGCAACTTGGCTGAAGCGGCCTACGAAATTGATCTCTGGTTCACGCCGAAAGAGCTGCATGACTACAAGCGCTCCGACGAGGACGTGATGTTCGGTTCGTAAACATTCTCATTATCCATGGGCGGTGTCTCGTCAGGGTGTTTTTTGGTTATCCACCGCGGCCCTTGACGGGCGGTTAAGGAGCGCGTATACTCCTTCTCCTCTTTCAACGCTCGCTCTTCCACAAGTCAATACTTAGCCAGTCCTAACCAAGGACCCTATGCTTCACGTCACCCTCGTGACGGCCCCGTACCTTACGCCACTCCTGGCGTTCATCCGTGATTACGGCATGATGGTTATCGGCGCCTTCCTGGTGCTCGTCGCGTTTGCCGGACGCAAGTTCGGCCCACTCGCTTTACTTCCCTTGGTCTTCGGATTGGGGATTGTATTGAGTGGTGCGGCGCACCTTCTCCCCCTAGCGGGGAAGTGAGAAAGAGGAGTCCTTGGGAATCATCCCGGGGACTTTCGATTGACATCTGGATGTGCCCCTTGTAGGATAGGCACGCTTTTTGCGTCCACCGTCGTTGTCCTCGGCAAGGAGGTACCGATGCGACCCCGGTTCTATTTCTGGCGCTCCTTCTTCACCGTCCTCGGCCGGATGCTCGCGACGGTCACCTGGGGCGCAATCCTGTCCCTGGTGATCACGACCCTGGTCAGGCTCGGCTGGCCGGACCTGCCCCGCGTGGTGCTGGCGACCATCCTGCTCCTCTCCCTGGCGGTCGCCGGGACGCGCTTCGTCCCGGTGCTCGGCCCGCACCTGACTGGCCTGAGCGCCAGTGTCGCCGTCATCGCGGCGGCCTGGTACGGGCAGCTGTGGTGGTACGTTCACAGTTCGAACTACCCCAGCAACCTGCTCCTGACGATCGCGCTGGTCATCGCTGCTCCGTACTTCGGATACCTGCTCTACCGCCGCTACGTCTGGGCGGTCAAGTCGCAGGTCTACAACATGCGCCCGACCTTCGACCGCGTCGCCTAACCGCACCCCACCGCGGTCTTTTTCTACCTGGACAAGAACCGCCGCGAGGTCTAGGCTGCAAGCACTGGTCGCGCGCCCTAGACCAAGGAGGGTTTCATGCAGACAGTTCTTGTGCAGTGCACCTGTGGCGCCGTCAACGCCGTCACCCCGGTGACGACCGAGAAGCGGGTCTGGCCGGATTTCAGCCCGTACCGCTGTACCTCGTGTCGGCAGGTGCTGAAGCCGACGCCGCTCGAGTGGAACGGCATCGTCACTACCATTGCCGATATCCGCTCGGTCCCGGATAGCTGGTGGAACCGTTGCGTCGTTCTGGCTCCCCGGCAATCTATCTTCGACTGACCGTCTGACCCACGGTCTTTTCTTGCGCAAAGGTGCTGTGTCGTGTAGGGTAGACGCGTCCCGATGTCCCCCGGAATAGGAGGCCCTTCATGGTGCGCCGTTATCCGATCATCGTGGTGGTTCATTCCTTCGTGGCTCTCTGCTGTGGTCTCTTCCTCGGCGGTCTGTACACCGCGGCGGTGGCCCTGGCGGTCAGGGTTGGTACCGGTCGCGATGCCTCGTGGAGCTGGATGCTGGTCGAGCTGGGACTGGCGTCACTGATTGCGGCCGCGTTCATCTACCGCCGCGACCTGCCGCGGATCTCGCCGACGAATGTCGTCGGTCTGCTGGCCAACCTGCTCGCGCTCGGCGCGCTCCTCGGCGGCCAGATCATCGCGCAACGCACCGGCGCCTCGCCGCTGCTCGTGATCTTCGGCCTGGCCCTTCTCGGTCTGGCGGTGCTGCTCCTCATCAACGCTCCGTACAAGGCCGCCCGCCGTGGCCTCGTCGGCCGTAATCCCACCTTGGCGTAGTCCGTCAGGGTATTTTCTTGTCCGCCTAAACGGGTTTCGGTATACTGACCGTGTTCCCGGTGTCATCGTTGTTCTATACACTGTCCTTGGGACGCCGAATCGCCCGGTTCCGTGGAATCGAGCTCTAGCGTACCCAGCGGCCAAAACGCTGCTTCTTCGCGTTCAGGCGCTTCATCCTGCTTTGCAGGACTCACGCGTGAGTGCCGGACCCGCGTCGCAGCAGCCTCACGCCATTGTTCGGCGTGAGAACCAGGCCCGCTTACATTCGTAAAGGACGCGGTGAGCCGGGAACAAAAAAGATCATAGAAAAAACCTCTCGTCAGCTGACCGAGAGGTGTGCTTGGCTGTTACCGCCGGATCCACCACAGCAGATCGAGCAGCATCAGCACGATGCCGACGTCCATGACGGGCTCCTTCCCAAGCCTTGCTGGGCTCGAGCAGGCGCCGTTGGCGTCCCAACGACCACGGGTGCCGACGAAGGATAGGACGCTAC
>JACRFO010000103.1 GCA_016217865.1 Candidatus Kerfeldbacteria bacterium
GTAGCATTTTGAATCCGAGCGGCGAAAGCTGACTGCCGATCAACGGTCAGTAAAACGGTGCTGATCGATTGGTGGACTTGGACAACTTTGCCGACGACGACACCATCATTCGTTACGACGGCTAAACCAAGTTGGACGCCGTGATCACTGCCCTGGCCAATGACGATGCTCTGAACGCCGGGGTCAGGACTGAAGGCGATGACTGGGGCTTGCAAGAGGTGGAGTTTTGAGGCTTGAGTGAACTGGTCAAGTGCGGCAATCGCTTCAATCAAACTCAAGCGTTCATTCGCAGCCCGGAGTTGGACGCTGACGGCGTTCAGTTGGTGACGCAGGTCATCGCGTTCACGGCGGATGTTCTGGGTATCGCTATTCGGGTTCAATGATCGCAACCAACTTCCGGCTTGTACGAGCGGACGGAATAACCACAATCCGCTCCGTTCCGCAACACTGCGCGTTACCGGCCAAGCGACAACAACGCCAAGAATGGCGACGACGACAGTCACCCAGAGGAGACGCGAGGGCGAACGTCGAGCCATACTATGGGGTGAAACTCTGGGCTTCGCTCGACATGACCAGGACGTTGCGCATCATTTCGAGGTCTTCTAAAACGATGCCGGTACCGCGGACGACTGCAGTCAAAGGATCGTCGGTGCTCTGGACCGGGATTTGGGTTTCTGCTTGAATCGCTTGAGCTAGGCCGCGCATGAGCGCGCCACCACCCGAGAGGACGATCCCCCGCTCGTAAATATCCGCTACGAGCTCTGGCGGTGTACTCTCAATCGTCGCCTTGATATTTTCGATGATGGTACGAACGCTACGGAGCAAGGCTTCACGAATTTGAGCACTGGTCATACTCACCTCTTTTGGTAAACCAGTGATCAAGTCGCGTCCGCGGACTTTGGACTCCGTTGGGTTCGGATCTTCGGTGACTGTCCCAATTTTCATCTTGATATCTTCAGCAGTCCGCTCACCCAGGAGGAGATTGTAGTGGTCGCGGGCGTACTGGATGATATCTTGGTCGAGTTTGTTGCCACCGAGTCGGAGCGAGCGCCAGGCCACGACCCCGCCGAGGGAAATGACGGCAATCTCTGTTGTCCCGCCCCCAATATCGACGATCATTGTTCCCGAAGCATCTTGGATGGGTAACCGGGCCCCAATCGCGGCTGCCATCGGCTCTTCAATGAGATAGACTTCTCTGGCGCCAGCGTGGAGGGCTGCGTCTTCGACGGCTTTTCGTTCGACTTCAGTGACGCCGAGCGGAATGCCAATCACTACGCGTGGCCGCGGCGCTAAGCCGAACGACTGTCGATGGACTTGGTCGATGAAGTACTTCAGCATTTTTTCCGTCACTTCAAAGTCGGAGATGACGCCATCAACGAGCGGTTTGGTTGCCACAATGTGGCCAGGCGTTTTCCCGACCATCCGACGGGCATTCTCACCAACGGCCAGAACTTGGTTCGTTTTGGTATTGACCGCAACGACCGATGGTTCGTTGATGACAATGCCGCGATCACGAACGTACACCAACGTGTTGGCTGTCCCGAGGTCTATCCCGAGGTCGTGAGAGAATCGTCCGAGAAGTCGGCTGATCATGTTATTTCCAAATATCCATTACCCGCTCAATAATGCCAAATCGGCGGACGTCGCGAATACTGATCAGCACGACGAGTAACAGTAAAGCGTAGAAACCGGCCAAGTGGAACAAGTTCTCAATGCGCCGATTGATCGGACGACCGCGTAGGCGCGCAATCAGGATGAAGAGGGCCCGGCCACCATCAAGGGCTGGCAGCGGCAAAAAGTTCACAACCGCTAAGCTGACTGACAAGATCGCCATGAATTGGAGTAAAGCGATCGCACCAAGCCGACTGACTTGTCCGGTTAATACAGCAATACCGACAGGTCCGGTGACATCCGAACTGACTTGTCCGGTTTGAAAGAAACTGACGGCGACTTGCCACAACCCTTGGATTGTTTGGACGAGGAGTCGGCCGCTGTTCGTTAAACCGTACCACGGAGCGACGTACCACGGGTAGGACATGGTGCCGAGTGTCTCTAATCCGAATCCGTATCGGGGATGATCCTGGCTCGGTTCTGGTGCCACGGTAGCCGTGGCAGTTTGACCCTCATGGGTATAGGAAATGTTGAGGGTTGGATAGCCCTTCGCCTGTGCGTAGGCGATCAGATCGGAAGTCGTTTTCATGGCCATTCCGTCGATGGCCACGATCACGTCTCCGGTCGTGATTCCGGCTCGAGCTGTCGGACTGCCGTCGCTGACGATTGTCTGCGTTTTCACATCGGAGAGCTGAACGAAGCGATCAGTTGGTACGCTGGCAGTATCGGTCGGCACACCCATCGCCAAGACTGCAGTGATTAATACCCAAGCTAAGAGCGCATTCATCACGACTCCGGCGGCGATGACGGCGTACTGGCGGCTCGGTTTTGCGTTCACAAAACTATCAGGCCGGCGATCACCATCCTCTTGTTCGCCTTGCAGACGCACGAATCCACCAAACGGAATCCAGTTTAGGCTATATATCGTCTGGCCGCGCCGCCGACCCCAGAGTCGAGGTGGGAAACCGAAACCGAATTCTTCAACGGCGATACCGAAGCGACGGGCAACGTAAAAATGCCCAAATTCATGGACGAAGATGAGGACGCTTAAAATGACGATGAAGAGGATGATCGGCATCAGACAGTCATGATTTCTTCAGTTTTCGCTTTCACCAATGTGTCGATGCGTTCGGTCCCTTGATCGATGGCGGTTTGCACCGCCTTGCCGGCGACTGTTGAAGCATCTTCGGAAATGGCCCCATCACGTTCTTGCGTCTTGAGCTTCTTCATCTCTTCTTCGCGAACCCCACGGAGCCGGACCTTCGTTTGTTCAGCTTTCTCGTTGACAACCTTCATGAGGTCTTTCCGTCGTTCTTCGGTCATCGCCGGAAATGGTAAGCGCAAGAGTTTTCCATCGGCGACTGGAGTGATGCCTAAACTCGATTGGGTTAGTGCCTTCTCGATGTCTTTAATGACTGATGGATCCCACGGCTGAACGACGAGGAGACGCGGTTCCGGGGCGATGATAGCTGCTAACTGCACTAACGGCGTTTTAGTGCCATAGGCCTCTACGGGAATATCCTCGATCATAGCGGGATTAGCCCGTCCAGTACGAATACCTAACAACTCGTGCTCAAGGTGAGAGATGGCTTGCTCAATCGAGGTTGTGAGGTGGTCAGTCATACGTGAATTACTTCTTTTGAACTTTAAACGTTGAGAGGAAAAGGCGGTCAGAAGATACTGGATCAAAGGTGAGCAAGACCGGGAGACGGCTCGTCGGCAGCGTCGTAATGGCCCAAGTCTGACCAGCATCAGTCGTGTGGTGAATTTTTTGGTCGGTGGTGATGAATATCTCTCGGCCATTGCGAGGGTTAACAGCCACATTCTGTAACGGTACGCTGCCGGCGGTGTTGAGCGTCTTGATCGAAACCCAGCTCAATCCTTGGTCAACGCTCTGTAACAACCCATAGGAAGTTGCTAAGTACCAGCCGGATGGTTCAATGTCAACTGCGCGGACATCCCGACTGTTGGGATACGGTTCAAGGCCCTTCGATAAATCGGTCCACGAAGAGCCGAGGTTCACGCCGGTGAAGATACCGTTGTTGCGCGTAAAAATAGTTAACCGGCCTGAACCAGTTGGGTCAATGTACAGGCGTCGTGGAGTGAACGGGTCGAGCATATGTTTGAGTGTCCAGGTCTTGCCGTAATCTTCGCTCAACAGGATTTTTCCGCCGGTGGTTGTGGCCCAGACCAGCCGTCCGTTAAATGGGTCAACGGCAATACAGGTGACCGCTTGGCCTGGCTGGGATTCTGTGTAGACGGTGTTCCAGCTCTTGCCGCCATCGGTGGTCTTTAAGACGAGTGTTCCGGCAGCCGTGTACATGACCGCTGAATTCAACGGGTCGTAGTCGATGCACTCATAGGCACCTGACCGGATGCTGGTAGATTTCCATACCTCCCCTGCATCCGTCGTTTCCCAGATGCCATTTTCACGAGTCCCGAGGTAGATATGCGATGGGTTGCGAGGATCAAAGGCGAGCACCCGTCCAGAGACATCGTTGAGGCTGATCGTTTTCTTCTTATCGCGGCTGACGAAGTTTTTCTGCTGCCATGTTTGGCCATGGTCAGCTGAACGGAACACGCCACCATCCAGACCACGCGAGGACCCGAGCGAAATCGTACAGCTCTGGCCCATGACGGACAGAGCGATGAGGAGGATCCCGAACGTTGTCGGTTTACGCCACAGCGAGGTTGTCATAGACAAATTGTGGTTGAACATTGGCATCAAGGTAACGATGTCGATTGAGCAGGCGTTCGGCTCGGTCTACCCACGACTGCAGAGCTGTTTGTGAAGCAGCCGCATCCACCAAGGTCCGGTCGGTCGGCCAGAGACGACGGTTCGCCCCGACAGCTGACAATAGACATTCGCGGGCGATCAATTCTTCTGTATCGAGGAGCCGTTCGTACGCTTCCGCGCTACTGCCTTTCGGGAGACGTACGCCCCCCGATGTGAGCGCATCCTTCATGAGTTGGTGTTCTTGCTGATACCCTTCGGTCGCTCGAATGAAGTGTTGGTACAAACCGGGACGGCCGGCTGCGCGGGCCAGCAAAGCTGTGCGTGAGACGACGCCAGCGGTCGCTGCAGGAAAATCAGTGGGCGGTACGAGGTGCCAACGGTACTCGGTTGCCCGGGAGCGCAGTGTCGCGAGGAGACGTTCCGGCACATCACTCGTCATCACGACCTGAACGCCTTCTGGTAACTCTTCTAAGGCCTTTAGCATGGTGTTCGTGGCGGCTTCTGTCAGGAGTTCGGCTTTCAACACGATTAACCACATCCTTTTAGCCGACCAGGAGCGGAGGTGGAACGTTTCTAGCGCTTGGCGGATATCGTCAACACCGATAGACGAACTGGCTTGTCCGTCCAGTATTTGGCAGGAAGGATGTTGTCGGTCAATGAGTTGACGGCAATCCGGACACGTTCCGCAGGGCTGACCGGACGCAGTTTTTTGGCAGAATTCAACCTGGGCTAACCACAAGGCCGCAGTTGACTTCCCGACGTGGGCGGGACCGGAAAACAACACGAACCTGGCTAAGCGTTGTTGGACAAGAGCCGAGAGGAGGTGTTGACCAAGGTAGTCGTGACCGATTAACGGCCAGTGGCTAGATGAGGGCATGGAGAAGAATACAACTAGGGCGTGACTGTACCATATTTATCGCCCTTTTGCAAGACAGCAGCCTGTAGAGCTCGTGCGGTGATTTCGGCCGTTCGATCCCAGGTGAACGATGGGACCCGTGTTAAGCCGCGTTCCCGTAACGCCTCACGAAGCGACGTATCGGTAATGATCCGGTTCAGGTCAGCTGCGACAGTTCCGGGCACGTCGAGATCAGTATAGAGCGCGGCATCTCCAAGTACTTCGGGTAACGATCCAGCTCGGCTGGCAAGTACGGGTACTCCGGCGCTCAATGATTCAAGCGGCGGGATACCAAACCCTTCGTACCGGGAAATACACACTGTTGCAGCCGCGTGCGCTTGGAGGATGCGGACATGTTCGTCAGACTCCCAACCGAGCACGTGCACGTGGTTGATGACTGGTGACTGTTGGAGAAAAGCATGGGCTTCATCCCACCCATACCCTGGCTGCCCAACGAGGACTAGTTCGGCCGTACCGTGGTGTTCAAGTCGATACGCTTCAAAGGCGCGGAGCAGGACTATGATATTCTTCTTCTTCTCGAGTCGGCCGATGTACAGTATATA
>JACRFO010000104.1 GCA_016217865.1 Candidatus Kerfeldbacteria bacterium
CCGCTTGAAGACACCGATGGCGTTCTCCCAGCGGAGCGGACAGGACTGGATCTCCGTGGTGAGACTGAGGTCTATCTCCATCCGGGCAGTCACCTTGCGGATGTTTGTGGGCAGAATGGCGAGCGGAAGTTCCAGGAGCTCCAGGTCCCAGTCGGTCTTGTAGAACCAACCGAACTCGTCCTGTTCCAACGTGACCGGCGCCACCACTGTTTCGTCAGTCGGCTTGGCCTTGAGATAAATCCGCGTTCTCATCAGCTCTCCGTCTTCCTGCCGTCAATCTGGCGACCTGGTCAGTTTCCTGCCATTCGTCCAGTCTCGGGTCAGTGAGTGGATGTGAATGAGCGAGCCAGAATGGCTGGCACCAGTCATTTCGAAAATGACAATGACCGCTGATAGTAGTCTATCCTAATCAAATTGTCAATACGCTCGTTCTGGGTTGGGAATAAAACTGGGAGTATCTTAGAAAAGAACAGCTACTTTGATGATTATTGATTTTGCGTTAGAATTATAGTGTCTGATACTTTTTTGATGCAGTAATCCCAGAACATTTTTATGAACACATACACGAGACTCGTTATCTTCCTCGGCCTGACCCTGACGTGGGTGGCGATCTTCAAGTCGACGGATTCGTTTCCTGTTCCGCAGGGAGATATCCAAGCCTACTTTGAGAACCGCGGTCCGTTGCCGGTGGCCGGAATCGGCGGTTGGCCATTCCCCACGTTCCACTATCCACCATCTCCGCTAGGCGGTGATATTCCGCCGGTGACGTCGGTCTACCCATTCATCATGAACTGGATCTTCTGGTCGTTGGTCGTTGCGGCGGTGCTGTGGTTTGTTCCGAAACGGTTGATCACGGGGGCGGTGTTGCGGGTAGTGAACGGGTTGACGATTTTGACTTCGCTGGGTGGGTTGATGTTCCTCCTCTTGAAGTTCGACTAGAAAAAGAAGAACCACGCCGATCACATCACCGACGACGTGATGATTTTATTGACAATATAAATATATATGTCAGTCTGATATCAGTCGGACAGAAGGTCTTTCACAAGCAAACCGTCAATACGACGTTTACCATAGATCCAGCAGCACATCCGCTGTACTCCCAGGGAGGTGGAATCATGGTACGCTCGTCAGCTCACGCACCCAATGTGCCGCCGTCAGTCCTGACGACGAGCCGGCGGAATCGGTCGATGACGCCGGCGATGGTCACGATGATCGGGCGGAGCAGTGCTGAACAACTGAAGGTGCTTCGGACCTTCTTCGATGCGCTGCTCGAACGGCTCGAGGACCGGCCGTTGTCATTCATCCTGTGCCTCTACGGACTGGATGACGGCCACGAACCGCGGAATTTCGAGGCGGTTGCCCGGAAGTTAACGATGATCGATCCGGACGACGCCGAGAACTACAGTCGCCACATCCTGCACCAGCTGCAGGTGCCGGGCGCCACGCACGCCTACCTCAAGGCGACATTCCGTCAGCTCCACGCTGACCAGCCGCGCGCACCGGCCAACGGTGCATCTCACCATGACGCGGTCGCAGCCAACCGGGTCGCGGCAGGTCGGGTGCGGACGATGGTCGACAAGGCTATCGCCCACATGCAGCGGCACAGTCCTCATCCTGAACTGGTCGCGCTGGCCACGAGTTTCTTCGAGGCCGCGAAGGTGTACACCAAGTCCTGCGAGATGCTCCTCGTCTTGCTCGGGCTCGATGACGGCACCTTCGTTCCCCGTTCGACTGGTGTGTTGGTCGAGCGCAAGTTCGTCACCAACCAGCCGGCGGCCGACGAGAAGCTGCGGGCGCTGTGCGCGACAGTCTACGATGCCCATCCCGAGTTGCGGGACGTGACGTTGTCGTGGCTGCGGAAGTTCATCACGGCCTGTCGGGATGGCAACTTCAAGGCTTTCGACACGCCCAAGGTTGCTCCACCAGCTGCTCCGGTGGTGCCGCCGTTGGTCGAACGCACGATCGTCGATGAGCTGGAGCTCGTCAGGAAGTGCACGCATCCGGGTGCACGCGAGATCCTGCGGCGGACCATCAACGCTGCTTACGCCGGCCCGAGCCGGGACCAACAGCTGCTGAGCCGGCATTTCGGCTGGGCCGATGGTGACCGTCCGCACACGGCAGAAGAGCTCGTCGATGGGCTGGGGATCACCCTTAGTGCTATGACGCAGCGGCTGACCCAAGCCTTCAACCGTCTGCACCGAGTCGGGTTGCCGACGAACGTGACGGCTGCTGATGTGCGGGGCATCATCTTCGCCCTGCGGGGTCTGCGTCAGCGCGGCGTCCGCTGGTATCCCGGTGTGAACCCGATCAGCACGAATGGGTCCGCGCACCCGGTGCCGACCGTACCTCGACCCGAACCGGTGACGGTCGTCCCAGTGCCGGAAGAAGAACCACCGACACCCGTGACGGAAACCGTTGCTCCCATGGCTCCACCGCCAACCCCGAGATCCACCCCCAACGGATGGATGACCCAAGTCTACGCGCAGCTACAGGAGCATCGCCGCTTCTGGCTCGCCGTCCGGCAACTGCCCGACCGCGATGCTGCCATGGTGCGGATACTGTACGGGATGAATCCGCTCCCGATGAGTCGCGTCGCTGCTCACTTTGGCCTGACGATGGAGGTCGCCTGGGCCGAGCATCGCCGCATCATCGACGCACTGCTCGTGTCCACTCCCCCGAATCGTTCCTCCTAGCCGAATGCCCTTCGGCCTTTTCTTTTTTTACCGGAGTGTTACGCTACACCTATAATCGGTCATATGGAAATCACCAGTTCAGCCTTCACTGATAGTCAAACAATCCCCGCCCAGTTTAGCTGCGACGGTGATGGTGGCAATCCAGCTCTGCAGTGGAGCGGTGTTCCGACTGGTACGAAGAGTTTGTGCTTGATCATGGAAGATCCCGACGTGCCGCGGAACCTGCGGCCGGATGGCTTATTTATCCATTGGATGGTCTGGAATATTCCGCCAACTACTTCCGGCGTAGCGGAAAACGCGGAACCAAATGGTGTGGTCGGGATGAATACCAGCGGCCAACTCGGTTATAGGCCTCCTTGTCCACCGCATGGCTCACACCGCTACTACTTCCGATTGTACGCCCTCGATACTGAACTCATACTCGCCACAACGGCCACGAAGGCTGACCTCCTGCAAGCGATGGAAGGTCACGTCCTTCAGCAGGCCGTGCTGATGGGGCGCTACGCCCGAGCGTCGGATTAATCGATCCGACGGAAGACCGTCAACGCGTCACGATCCTCAATGAGCGCCCACCGCGGGTCGGCGCGGAGTTCGCGTTGTGCCTGCTGTACTTCGATTGCGGTCAACGGCCAGCTAGGCGCGCGTGGATCGAGGATAATCCAGCGAGCATCATTGATAACCGGAAATTGATAGATGCGATCACGTTGCGACAGGTGTGGCACGAAAGCGTCCTGCGCTGCAGCTGGGTCTCGGGGTGGAATGCGTCGTAAGGCTTGCTGCCATGCATCGATCGGTCGCGCTTGGATATCGATTGCAGTTAGTCGTTGCCAGGGGTGTACTTGGATAAGTACCCACCATGTGCCGATGAACACGAGCACTGCGGCTGCTGTGACTAACCCACGGAAACGGACCCATCGGTTGAGGACACGTGCAACCCCGAACGTACTCAATGCGAGAATCGCGGCGAGGAGTATTTGGTAGTGGAACTGCAGCGGCCACAAGTTGTATGAACTGGACCAAAAGCGTTCGCCGAACGCGAGCAGGAAGAGTGGCCAAGCGGTCCAGTTCACGATCGGGAGGAACGCCGCGCTGGCGAACATCCACGAGATCGTCTGCCGCTTCTCTGGTTGATCAATCAAGCCGCCGAAGACGTGTCCGGGCTGGGTCACCATGTGGGCCGCCAGCTGCAACGGTGATTGGCCATAAGCGGCGTACTGATTCCAGTACAGAAAACCCTGACTGCCGGACAGTGACGGAATGACCAAGCGGGTGATGAGGAAAAACGCTACAATCCCGGTCACGATACAGGCTCCGGCATGCAGCAGTGTTCGCCTATCCAGTGTGCGACGTATGAGCGCCGGAAGCCCAATCATGAGGCCGATTAGTGCGGCGTAGAGCGTGAGCGACTCCTTGGTCAGTATCAGCAGGACAATCATCGCCCAAAACCAGCGCCAGCGATGCTCCGCCGCTGCCAAGACAGCGCCGATAATCAACACCGGCGCGAAAGCGAGTTCGTGGAAGTCAAAATTAACCGCGAGCCAAAATCCGGGGTTCAATCCAAACGCAGTCGCGAAAATGAGCGTCGGCCAGGCGGGTAAACGGTACGCGAGACCAAGGCGGAAGAGGAGTGGAATGACCGCGGCAAACAGGGTCGCTTGCGCGATGAGAAGAACCGCCGGACTACGGAACAACCAGACGAACGGTACGAGGAGCGACAGAATCGGGTCGAAGTGATCGCCGAAGAGGTTCATGATCGGACCGCGGCGGATGGTGGTGATTGGAGCTGTGAAGTGAGACAATTTCCAAACTGCTTGATCGAAAATACCTAGGTCATGACCGTGTGTCTCGAAGTGCTGGTGTAGCCACAGGCTCAACGCCGCGTAACCCACGGCGATAATTAGACTGATCACAATAACGTATGGCCAAACGCGCCGGGGCTGATCAGGCCAGCGCCGGCTCCACCACCCAATACCGACTGCTACTCCGATGGCGGTCACGGCAGTGATGAGTGTTACCCCCGACATGAATTACCCGTTCCCTTTGCGTTTCCGGCCGTGGTGCTTCGCATAGATTTCCCGTAGTCGCGGGTTGGTGATGTGGGTGTAGATTTGCGTTGTCTGAATTGACGAATGGCCGAGCATCGCTTGGACGCTGCGGATGTCTGCGCCGTTCATGAGGAGGTCGGTGGCGTACGAGTGACGTAAGGTGTGCGGCGTGATGTGCTTCGTTAGGCCGGCCGCGGCTGCGTAGTGATCGACGAGGCGTTGTATTGAACGCGGCGTTAGCGGCTTCAAGTCGATCGTTCGGCGGCCAGCGCGGTCTTGGCGGAGGAAGAGAAACGGCGACGTATCGTGACGTCGGCCGAGGTACTCCTTGAGCCAGAGCTTCGCCGCCGGGGATACGAAGACGACGCGGAGTTTATCGCCTTTCCCACGAACCGTGAATTCATCTTTATTGAGGTTGATGCTATCGCGTTTCAAGGCCGCCAGTTCGGACACGCGTAAACCAGTCGAGAACAGCAGTTCGAGTATAGCTTTATCGCGGTAGGAAATGAGCGAGTGCTTCTCGCCTTGGAGCGGGGCGTTGAGAAAACGGTCGAGGTCATCGCCCTCGAGGAAATTCACCTGACGTTCGCTTGATTTCGCAAGTTCAATTTTCTCGGCGACTAGCGTTGGGACATCGTTTTTCGCTAGGTACTTCAGGAATGACCGCAGGGCGATGAGGTGGTAGTTCTGCGTGGATTTTTTCAGCCCTTGCCCGCGGGCGTTCTGCTGGCGGTTGAGCCAGAGGCGAAAGTCACGGACGTCATCGAGCGTAATCTGACTCGGTTTCGTCAGGCGACTGACGGAGATGAAGCGGGAGAGGTAAAAATCGTAGTTCCGTCGTGTCAGGAGGCTCTTATTCTTCTCGACTTCGATGTACGTCAAGAAGCGCTTCTTCCATAATTCGAGTTCGTTGCTGATGGATGGTGCCATAGAGATATTGTACGACGCATCAATCAGGATGGCAAGCAGTGTGGTATGATGCTGGAGATGCAACGCACGATTGCTATTCTCTCCGGCGGAACGAGTACCGAACGAGATATTGCTTTAGCGTCAGCTGCGAGCGTGGCCAACGCACTGACTGGAGTCGCGCGGACAGAACTCTTTGATTTTCCGACCGCCCTCGACGACTTTCTCCGCCGGCGGTCGACATTTGATTGTGTTATCCCAGTTTTTCATGGACGGGGCGGCGAAGACGGAACCATTCAAGGATTTCTCGAGACGTTGGGTATGCCGTACATTTTTTCTGATACCCACGCCCAATCAACGGCGATTGATAAGTTCCTCTCGAGTACGTTAGCCCGAACCATGGGCGTGCGAATTCCCGATCAAATCGTGATTGATGGAAATGCTCCACTGAAGTTCACCGCACCCGTCGTAGTCAAACCGATTGATGGAGGAAGTTCCGTTGGCGTAGGTATCGCACATTCGGCCGGCGAACTCACGACGCTGATTGTCGGTGCTCGGCAAGTCTCGTCACGCGTACTCATCGAGCAGTACATTCGTGGCGCGGAATATTCGGTGGCGGTCATTGCTGTGGCTGGAGAAATCATTCCGTTACCTGTTATTTCCATTCACCCCCATCATGAATTTTTTGATTACGACGGCAAGTACACGGATGGCATGGCGGAGGAGCGGTGCCCAGCCGATATCCCGGAAGCACTCGCCACACAGTTGCAGGGCGACGCCGTAACTGTCCATCGCGCACTCGGTGCTCGTCACGTTACCCGCAGCGATTTTATCGTTGATCCGGCTGGCCAGTCC
>JACRFO010000106.1 GCA_016217865.1 Candidatus Kerfeldbacteria bacterium
CAAGCTATCTCGACCAGAAATGTGCTTTTGTCCAACCCGCAACTCGTGATCAGCGAGTTGTTGTTCGAGGCTACTCTGGTCAAATTGGCCGGGCGCGAGGTAGATGTACGTCGGCCGGTGTTGCACGACTGTTCGGAGCGTTTGCCAGTCAGCCGCCGATTGCGGTAAGGCAAAGGTAGTGAGGCGGACATCGTACAAATACGTATCCTGATGACCAGCAATGATTAAGCTATCTGTGGGCGTGCTGTTGACGACAAAGTCCCGCCGGGCCCGGCCGCGTTCATCGCTGCTGAACCGCGCTTGTATTCCGGAGACGGGATGAATAACGACCGTCATGACCTGGCTAGCGAACAGAGCAACCGCCACCACTCCGAGCAACCACCGGGTCGTGATGGTACGTAAGAGCAGAATGACACCGGCCACCATCGCCATATAGAGCGGCAGCCAGTACCGAGCGTATGAAGCAAGTGCGCCGATCGTCGAGGCTGGTGTTTGGGGATAGAGGTCCCAGGAACCGTAGTAGACGAGTGGCACTACAGCCAGCAAGCCGATACCGGTCAACTTGACTGCTTTGCCGACGGTTGTGAATTTGCGGCGAAAGTAACGAACCAGACTCACCACCGCCGCCACAGACCAAGTCGGAACTAGTGCAATCAAGTACCACCACGTTGATGACAGCCAGTGCCAGTTCCAGTGCCCACCAGCCGGAGTGAAGAGTTGAAGTGACGAACTGGTTGTATCAGTGTCGGATCCAGCCGTGAACAGACCGGCTGGTGCATAACCGGTGCTCAACCAAGAACCATAGAGTTGATGATTGGCTATCAACCACGGCAATTGAACGGCGATCGCCGCCAGGCCGGCAATGGCAAGGTTCCACCAGTCGCGCCACGCAATCAACATGATCGCCACGATCGGTCCAGTCCAGATCACTTCAATCGGGCGAAACATCAACGCGGCGCCATACAGGAGTCCGAAGGTTACCGCGCGTTGGACACTCCGTTGCTCAAGGTGTCGTAACAGTGCCCAACCGGCAATCGCCAGGAGCGCCGCGAACGCACCGTTGTGTAAGTATGGAAGAGTCATGAACTCGACGAAAACCGGGTGAACGGCTAACAGCGTCACGGCTAACAGCGACCACCACCGCCCCCAGAAACGACGAAAGACGTTGAACAGGGCCCACAAAGCTAGTCCGGCGAGAATCGGGGTGAGCAGTCGTTCCGCACCGAGTCCGCCAAGTTGCGCCACCAGACCGCCGAGTTGGACTAGGCCAAGGAAGCTCCCTGGGATGATCGAACTCCCGCTCGGCATCGTGCTGCGCGGATGGAAGAGATTAGTTTCAGCCGGCGATAATCCTATCGGGATAGCGTATGTTCCGTCTGTAGCCACGTGGTGAATAAAGAGCCGATTCGCTGCTTCATCAGGCGAGCCAACTGTCGCCGTATGCATGACCACCCAGCCTGATGCTGCCAACCACGTAATCGCCGCCATCAGGGCGACAAACCGAAATAAGCCGGTCACACGACCTTCAACGGGTCGCGAGGCCGGCCACCAACGCGACTGGTTAGTGTTGAGCGTCGTCATCCTCGCGGTAGTAGACGAGCAGCGATACCCCCAGGACCACCAGTCCACAGAGCAGCGCCAACGCCACACCTAGCCCATTGAGGCTAGCCAGTTTCACGTAGACGATCAGCATCGTCCCGAGCGTCAAGGCGCCGATCCACAGCCAATCTTTCCAGTTGATGCTCGCTCGCCGAGCAGCCGGAACGATGACTGGCCAAAGGTTTGCCAGGATACCGGTAATGATTGTCACCCACAGAAAAAAATTCAGCGAGAGGAAGAAACTGACAAATCCCGGGCGAATGTTTTCCAACAGCAGCAGGAGCAAGTACGTTGCAAGGGCCACCTGAAAGGCGTACGTCAGCAGCTCCCGAGTGTCATCCGGAGCCCACGGCCAGGGAATGGAAAATTTGACGCGGTGCATAGTTAGAAGAGACTCTTCACTTTTTCCGAGATTTTCGCCCAAGGAAACGCTCCGCGGTGCAACGTAGCGCGCAAGTTCGTGAGACCAATCGTTCCGCCCGATTGGACACCTGGAGCGATCAAACTAAACTGGGCCGACTTCCCTTGCAGCCGCAGTTCATCAAACGGATACGTTTGGTCAACGTGGACGACATCGCCGCTGTGGAGCGTATAGCGGGCAACGATGTAATCAATGCCCGCAGTATTCGGCGTCACGTTGATGTCTAACGCCCGCGCAGTATCAGGTAGCAATCGAAATCCATCGAAGACTAATAATCCGTCGCCCGTTACCGTCACGTCGTCCTTAGGGATAGTCACCGTAGTGACCCCTTTGAGGTTTTTAACTTCCTGTTCGACTTTTACCTGCGTCAACTTCAGGTTCTTGCCCGCCACCGTCACTGTTTGCTTCGCTTGTTCATGGACTGGAGCAAGGCCAACCCTCTGTCCTTCAGTCATGATCGTTGTTGGCGTGAACGGCGTGCCGTAGGTTGGTCCCTCGGCTAAAACGACTGTACCGGTAAAGGCGCTGTAGCGTTGTCGCGTCTGGAGATGTTTCAAAAGGACATCGCCGGTGGTAATGATTTCAACGTGGTACACCCCTGGAGCTGCCTTTGGAATCTCAACAACTACTGGCTGACTCACACCCGGCTTGCCATTCCCGGTCGTGTTGCCGTCATCGCTGACCCGAACCGTCTTCAGCCAAGTGGTGCCGGCGGACGTCATGGTGTCAGCCCGAGCGACACGAACGAGAGCCTGGTCTGCACCTACTTCACGATTCAGATCAGCTTTATCGAACGTGAGGTGCAGTGTTTCGTTAGCCGCATAAACGTACAGCTCGTGTGTACCGCGGAACGTGTGGCCAAAGGCTTGGGTGGTGGTTTCCGGTTGGTAATCGCGAATCGACGCATACGCCAAGCGATCAAGGCCGACGACACCGATGGTATGGGGGCTTGGGGGTGCGGCCCGAAAGTCAGCGACACTCCGATAGGCGCTGACGGCATGGCTCGCCGTCGGGGGCCGCATCCAAACCGTCGTTGTACCGTCTGTGACGTGGGGCCACTCCAGGGTATCGAGATACCGCGAACGGACCAGTGTTGAGAGTGTACCGCCGGCTTGCCCCTGGGCTGTCATGTAAACTGTCGACTGGGTGCCGAGATGTAACGTCGCGCGAATCCGAATGTCTTTGAGCGCGTACGGTGTAACGACGGTGAATGGAAAAGCGTCTCGCGTGAGTTTCCAGACAATGTTCGCGTCTGCCGTTTTTACCAGGCTCGTCGGTTGGGCTGGGGAAATCACTCGTCCCCGTTCGCCGGGGTGGTAGGTGTAGGTCGCCGTCGGCCAGAGCAGCGCGTGGTCATTGAGTAAGCGAAAAAATGCGCTAGCGGCTAACAAAACAATCAGCGTCTTCCCGAGGCGCAGCGCCGTAACCTTATGCGGTGGCAGTAGCGACAGATGCATCACTGGGATAGTATACCGTATTTTTGCCAATCTGTTGAACTCCCCCGCATCCGCCTTTTGACGCGGAGCAGTAAAATCGGTATAATAGTCCGGCTATTTGGTAGTCATTTTTTTATGAAAAAAGCACTCATTACCGGTATCACCGGCCAGGACGGTTCGTACCTTGCTGACCTGTTGCTCACGAAGGATTATGAGATTCATGGACTCGTGCGTCGGGCCAGTTCTTTCAATCGCGAACGCATTGAGCACCTCCTCAACGACCCAGCCAGTCGGTCGCGAATCCACCTCCACTACGGAGATTTGAGCGACAGCAGTTCGATCAATCAAATCATCAAGACGGTCAAACCCGACGAAATCTACCACCTCGGCGCGCAAAGCCACGTTCGGATTAGTTTTGATATTCCCGAGTATACGGGAGACGTCACCGCCCTGGGCACCCTCCGGCTGCTTGATGCCATCCGCGAATCGGGCATCAACACAAAATTCTACCAAGCCTCATCGAGCGAAATGTTCGGTCAGGTCGCAGAAATTCCGCAAACTGAAACCACCCCGTTCCACCCGCGCAGTCCATACGGCGTCGCCAAAGTATACGGGTATTGGATTACGGTCAACTACCGCGAAAGTTACAACATGTTTGCGACGAACGGCATTCTGTTTAACCACGAATCACCGCGACGCGGTGAAAACTTCGTGACGCGGAAGATCACGTACACCTTGGCCAACATTCTGGCCGGCAAAGAAGAAAAACTTTCACTCGGCAATCTCGACGCTAAGCGTGACTGGGGTTATGCGCCGGATTACGTTGAAGCGATGTGGCTGATGCTCCAAGCCAACCAACCGGATGATTTTGTCGTTGCCACCGGCGAAACCCACACCGTCAAGGAGTTTGTCGACGCGGCCGCGGCTGCGGCAGGGTTTGATCTAACCTGGGAAGGCGAAGGTGTTAAAGAACGAGCGATCGACCAGAAAACTGGAAAAACGTTGGTTGACATTGATCCCCGTTTTTTCCGACCAGCTGAAGTTGATCTGCTGATCGGCAACCCCGCCAAGGCAGCCAAGATACTCGGCTGGAAACCGAAAGTGAGCTTTACTGAACTCGTCCAGATCATGATGTCTGCCGATCTCGACAAGGTCAAAAAGGGCTAAACCCCCATGCGCGCACTGATTACTGGCATTGATGGTTTCGTTGGCCGTTACTTAGCCAACGAGTTATCAACCCACGGAGCGGAAGTCTTTGGGACAACCGTCGGACCGGACCGCGAATACATCCGCCATATCGAATTGACCGACGCTGCAAACGTTGAAGTCGTTTTGCGCGATTTGAAGCCGGATCTGATTTACCACCTGGCCGGCTTCACCTCAGTGAAGGAGAGTTGGTCGCGGCCGAACGTGGCGATGCGCGTCAACCGTGACGGCACAAATAATATTTATGCAGCTTGTCGAGCGCTACAGCTGTATCCGCGCATCTTGATGACGAGCACCGCTGAAGTCTATGGGATTCCCCAAACGACTCCAATCAATGAGCACCACCCAACCGCCCCGGCTAATCCCTACGCTAAATCAAAACTCGCCGAAGAGCAGGTCGCCGCAGAGTTTCCGGAAATCCAGACGACCATCGCCCGAAGTTTCCCGCACATTGGTCCGGGCCAATCCCCCGCTTTCGTCAGCTCGGATTTCGCCCAACAGATTGTCCGGGTCGAACGAGGGCAAGCCACAGCGGTCCGGGTCGGCAATCTCGATGCCCAGCGAGACTTCACTGATGTTCGCGATGTTGTCCGCGCCTACCGACTCCTGATGGAGCTGCCGACTGCCGGCCAGACGTACAACGTCTGTTCGGGCAACGTCATGACTATTCGGCGCATGTTAGAAACCATGCTCGCGGCCTCGACCAGCCAGCACGTTCCAATCGACATTGACCGCGACCGGCTGCGCCCGTCCGATATTCCAGTTTTGGCCGGCGATGCGGCTAAACTCAAATTGGCGACCGGCTGGTTGCCGGCTATCTCTGTCACCGAGACGACGTTGCCCGAAATCCTGGCTTACTGGCGTAAACAGCCCAATTGAACGTATGGCCGCCGTGTTGAACAGCATGCAAATTGTCACCCGCAACTTCGCCAGCCTGGCGGGAGCCCAGTTTACTAACCTCGGCATTACCTTCGTCAGCTCGGTGATGGTCATCCGGTACCTCGGAGTTGCCCATTACGGCGAGTACTCGCTGGTGATTACCCTCGTCGCATTGTTCGGTTTCGCCATCGACCTCGGGCTCACCCAACTCGTTGTGCGTGAAGTCAGCCAGCACCGGGATCAGTCATCGCGGTACTTGAGTAACTTTCTCATCGTCCAAGCAATCGTCGCCCTCATCTTCTTCATCCTACTCGTCATCTTTGTTAACGTCCTTCACTATCCGGAGATCATCCGGCTCGGGACATACATTGTCGGTAGCGGCATGGTCGTCGGCGCATTAGTCAGGCCCTTCACCGCAATTCTTACGGCGCGCGAAGAGATGCACATCATTGCGGCGGTCAACGTCCTCGTCAGTATTGCCAATTTTTTCATCGTCCTCGGCCTCATCAACTTCAACGGTTCACTGAACACCTTCTTCGTCCTAAGTCTTGTGACGAACTTGCTAACCCTCGGATTGATTACCTGGCTGGCTCGACGCTACTTCCGCGTCGAACTGCATCTCGACCGCGGCCTCATCCGGCACCTGCTCATCATGACCATTCCGTTTGCGATGTTAATGCTGTTCAACATTGTCTACGGTAAAGTTGATGTGTTCATGATTTCCCGGATTATCAATAGTGATACAGCTGTTGGCCTGTACTCCTCGGCCTACCGCATTATCGACGCGCTGATCATTGTCCCGGCCACCGTCTCCAGCGTGCTATTCCCAATCATCGCCCGCAATATCGGCGATCAGGGCGCGACTAATTTTGTCGGATCACGAGCAATCAAATTTACCGCTGCCCTCGGTTTACCGATCGCCTTTGGCGCTGTCCTCGTCGGCACGCCGCTCATCGTCCTGCTCTTCGGACAGAGTTTCATCGAGTCTGGAACCGTCCTGAAATATCTGATTTGGATGATCGCCCTGATCAGTTCCTACTCGATTCTCGGCAACATCCTCTTGTCCGCCAATCGAGTGAAACTCCTTGTCAAATTGAACGCCATCGGGATCGTCATCAATGTCGGCATGAATCTCTACCTCATCCCTCGCTACGGTATCATCGGCGCGGCGATCAGCAGCGTCGGCGCTGAAGTCATCATCATGGCCCTTCACGCGTTCTTCGCCAGGCAGTACGTCCGTTTTGGGCAATTGCGAACTGACTTTTTGAAGATTCTCATCGCCTGTGGTGCCATGGTCGGCGTCTTTTACCTACTCCCAGAGATGCATGTCATTGTCACGATCGGTATCCTCGCGGTGAGCTACGGATTGATGCTCCTGATTCTCCGCTTCATTCAACCTGTTGAAAAGGATCTCTTGCGACAAATCCTGCCGAAAGCTAAACCAGCCAGCCTATGATCAAGATCACCGGTATTGTCCTGACCCATAACAACGCCGATGTTGTCGAGAACTGCCTGCGTAGCATGGCCTGGCTTGATGAACTGATCGTCATCGATTCGAACAGTACCGATCAGACCATTGAGCTGGCTCGGCGCCACGGGGCACAGGTCTTCACCCGTTCCCTCGACAACTTCGCGGCCCAACGCAATTTCGCATTAACAAAAATCCGGAACTATTGGGTCATCTTCGTTGATTCCGACGAACGCATCTCTTTCGAGCTCCGCCAGGCTATCATCCATCTTGATCCGGGCAACCATCGCGCCTTCCAATTCCAATGGCGCAGTATTTTCCTCGGGAAAGCCTACCGCTACGGTGGTTGGCAAAACGAATACCACACCCGGTTGCTGAATAAACAGTACTGCACCTACGTCAACCCGATTCACGAGGAGTTAACGATCAACGGGTCAACGGGTACACTCCCCGGCGTCATCTTCCACTTCTCGCATCGCTCGATTGAAACGAACATGTATAAAACGGTCCAGTACGCAAAATTGCAATCGGACGAAATGCTGCGGACGAACTTCAAACGCATTTCCCGCTGGAACCTGACCTGGGCAGTCCTCCACCACTTCTACTACCGGTATATCCGCATGCAGGGATACAAGGATGGGATGGAAGGGTTCATCGAGGCTGTCTACCAGGCCTTCTCGCAGATTTTCGTCATCCGGGCCATGCTCTGGGAGAAACAGCGTGGGAAATCCGTTGACGATATATACCGCACCTTAGATCAACGACTCATTGAGAATGACTTTCACGACCATGCTCTACGATAAACCTATTGGACTGTTCGATCTGCGCATCAGTCCGCTCCCCGTTGGCGGTTCGGTGCTCGATATCGGTTTTGGTTTTGGTGATACGATCATCAACTTTTCCAAAGCCGGTTTTACCACCTACGCGCTCGATAACTCGCAAGAACTGCTCGACGGGTTGACCTCCCGCGTGGCCAAAGAAAACGTCAAGATGACGATTCTGAAAGCCGAGGCGACCAATATTCCTTTACCCGACAACACCCTCGATTTGGTTATTTTAACCGAAGTTCTTGAACACGTCGTGCCGTATGAGCAGTTGGTTGATGAAATTCGCCGCGTTTTGAAACCAGGCGGCTACTTAATTCTCAGTGTCCCGACGTATAGCACCGAAAAAATCTATACTTTTCTCAACAAGGACTACCCGAAGAACGCCACCCATGTGAACTTGTTTAAGAAAAGTTACTTGAAGAGCATGTTCGCCGCCCACCAATTCCAGGTGGTCAAGGTCAAAAACGAAAACTTCCGACCGGCCCTCTACTGGGTCTTTAATGCCGCCGCACACGCCCAACACAATTACGTCGGCGCAACGCAATCCACCTCACGTCTCGCGCGCGGTTTCGACCGCTTCTACGATTGGCTGAATTCCATTCGGATTGGGTACTACATTTCCGAGATTGGACGCTATTTCTTCGCCAAGAGTCAGTATTACTACTTACGGAAGTAGTTCCGTTATGACCGTCGGGGTATATTATCCATTCCAGGTTTTCGCCGGCGGCGGGGAAAAGTATCTTTTGAAGTTGGTTCAGATCCTTTCCGCCGACCATCACGTCGAAATACTTTCCCCGTTCGACAATGATTACGTGGCTACCGCCGCCTTTCTGAATATCCAGCTTAACCCGGCACGCGTGCACGCTGTCTCCGTCCAACCAAACCTGCTGACCAACGCCTGGCGCGATATCTGTTCCATGGCTACGAAGCGATACGACCTGTTTATCGCTATCAGCAATAGCGTCATGCCCGATACGGCGGGTCTAGGACGAAAAAATATCTACCTGCTGCAGTTCCCCTTTCCCACCACCCACCCGATCAATCCCCTCCAACGTTTGCTCATCCGCAATCGCGCCAATACGTACCAGGTTATTTTGGCTTACAGTGAGTTTGCTAAACGCTGGATTGATGAACGACTCAATAAAGCTTTCCATTTGAACCGACGAATTGAGGTGCTGAACCCATATCTCGATTCTTCAACAGACAGCCCAGCCACCAAGAAGAATATGATTCTTTCCGTCGGACGCTTCTTTGCCGGTGGGCATAATAAAAAACACCTTGAGATGATTGACGCGTTTCGGACGCTTTGTGATAACGGCCTGACCAGCTGGGAGTTGGTGTTAGCGGGTTCGACTCGTCCCGAAGCGGTACACCAAGAATATCTTGAACACCTGCGCGAACGTGCGAAGGGTTACCCGATCTCTTTCCAGACCGACATTGCCCATCAGCAACTGACTACATTGTATCAAACCAGCAAGATCTACTGGCACGCCACGGGTTTGAATGAAGATGCTGAAAAACTGCCCGAGAAAATGGAACACTTCGGTATGACCATTGTGGAAGCCATGTCGTACAGCTGTGTACCGATCGTCTACGGTCAAGGGGGGCCAGTAGAAATTGTGACCAACGACGTCAATGGCCAAATTTTCCACTCGGCTGAAGAACTTGCCTCAACCACACAAACGGTGATCAATAACCCGGAGCTTTGGAAAAAGTATTCAGACCAAGCGAAGTACCGAGCGCAGGATTTTAACGAATCCCATTTTACTGAACGCTTCCAAAAGATTCTGGCCTCGTTATAGCCTCATGAAACCTCACGTCTCTATTATCATCGTCAATTGGAATGGCGCCGCAGACACGCTACACTGCTTGGCGTCGCTCCAGGCAATTACCTATCCAAACTATTCCATCATACTGGTCGACAACGGTTCGCGACCTGACGACCGGACCGCGCTTCAACCGCTTCATCCGCAAGTGCAGTACATCCAAAACGAGAGAAATCTCGGCTTCGTCGGTGGAAATAACATCGGCATCAACGCGGCCTTGAGTTCCGCGACGCCACCGGACTACCTCTTGCTGTTAAATAATGATACAACGGTGGCGCCTGATTTTCTTGAAGCGATGGTCGACCAGGCCGCCGCGGACTCGCTGATCGCCATCGTCGGACCAAAAATACTGCTGATGGACCGCCCAACCGTTCTGCAAACCGTGGGTGACCAACTCAACCGGCAAACCGGACGCATGCTTAGTCCGGCCGAAGGCCGCGTTGATACTGGTCAATACAATATCCCAAGTTTTCCCGATTTTGTGACCGGGGCCTGCCTCTTGATCAAGACCGAGGTGGTTAAAAAAATTGGCTTACTCGACAACGCCTTTTTCGCCTATTGGGA
>JACRFO010000107.1 GCA_016217865.1 Candidatus Kerfeldbacteria bacterium
CGTCGCGGTCAGTTTCAGCAGGGCTTCGGCATGTCCATAAGTGCTGCGCCCGCGCAGGGCGCCACGTGCGGCGAGTTCAAGAACATCTACTATGACTGCACGCAGCTTCCGTGGGACGCCACGGACGGCTGGACGAGGACGAGCGAGTTCGGGTCCGTGACCGCGAGAGACTGCACGCCAGAGGACGCCTGCGTTTCGGTCGGGGTTCTCGACATCGACAGCAATGATGCCGTGCTGTTCTGGCGGATGGAGGACGGCCTTCTCACCGAGAGATACGCGTCTGCGACATTTCGCATGAAGCAGACGGTCTCGGAGCGGAACCCGCAACCCGACACCACTCTTTTCGGCGGCGGTTCAGTGTGGATCGACGACGGCGTGAAGACGACCGCGGTGGGGTTCGTGGAGGATTTGAACGGCGACAGGCTCCTGTTGATTCCGATCGAGGGCCATCCCGACCCGGAAACGGGCGAACTCAACATCACCGAAGTCCTTCTGACGTACTTTGACTGGAGCGCGTGGCACGAGTACAGGCTCGTCAAAGACGCGGAAGGGATGATCGAACTTTTCGCCGACGGTGACCCGACGCCGGTGGTCTCCTTCCCGTACGCGTCCTTGAACATGGGATCGCTCGGCGGCCCAGTCTTCATGTTCGGGAACCTCATTGACGGCCAGGTCGCGCGGGTGGTCTCCGAACTGGACTACTTCAACTACAGCGTCGGGATGCCCAGCAACGACGGGAAGATGTGGATTCTATACGTCTTCAGCGAAAACAAGGTATTCAATCCCGAATACGAGATGAACGAGCTTGCGGCGAGGGTGCAACTCGTACCGGTCGAAGGCCTTGCGAGCAACACTCAGTCCCACAAGTTCTACCTGAGATTCGTAAAGAGCGTTTCGGATGCCTTTGGCAACCCGGTAAGATTCACTTTCGATCAAGTCCAGATCGGACCAGCCGGCACCGGCAGGATTCCGGCGTACGTGTGGGCGGACGCGAAAAGCATGTGGGACGGCAGGGATTCGTCCGGCGTGGTCGCACCCGATGGTCTCTACCCTTTCACCGCTGTCCTTTCACTGGTTAAAGTCGACAAAAAGGGATCCGAGAAGACGTTGACCAGCGCGCCTCTCGCCGGGGTTGTGACGTTGGCCGCGGCGGTCAACGCTCCCCGATTCTACAAAAACCGCGAAGCTTCGAAGTTCATGACGTTCGGCGACTGGATCGACAACACGAACATCAACTGGTACTACCGGACGACCGGATGTTCAACCGGGACCGACGCCATCCTCGACGTCATGTACGACTTCAAGAACCCCGGCACAGGTTTCCGGTACACGAAAGTTGCCAGCGGCATTGCGAAGACCTCATGTTCGTACAAGGTTCTTCCCGGAAGACCATTCTACGTTCTTTACTGGGTTTGCGAAACGGCCACGCAGGTGTCCTTCAAGCCGGCGGAGACGGCCGGAGTGGCCGGCGTCGTGCGGGCAAAAAGCGCGTCGACCGGGGGCACGTGCAAGGTCGAAAGAAGGAAGGGAGAAACGGGCACGTGGGACCAACTGACTACGTCCGGCAGCGTCGGCGGATATCGAATAGACTGGGGTTGGAATGTCGGAGACGCGTTCCAGACCACCATTCTGAACGCCGGCAGCGATACCCTGATGCTTCTGTCGGACACACAGACCGGCGAGTTCAAGATGCTCACGGCCGCGGACGGCTACCCCGCCTACGATGACAACGGCGGCGTGGGCGCCTCTTCGCTCGTCAAAGCGGCAGGCGCGAAATCGGCGGGTTTGGTCTACGTTGGACAAAAGCCGTTCGGTTCGGCCGCCTTACCCTTGGACGCCACCGCCAAGTTCAACGTATTCAGGAACGACTTCACAAGCGACATCGACGGCGACGGGCTGGGCAACGACCTGGAAGACGGCCCAAACGGCCTCGGAACCTGCAAAAGCAACACAGGCTGGACCAGAAACGGCACGATCGACTGCACCAAGGCATTGTCAGGCGGCAAAGACACCGACGGCGACGGCCTCAAGGACGACTGGGAGGTGTTCGGCAAGAGATACACCGACACACTGGTAATCAATCCTCCGCCCACCGGTGTTCTGAATCCGAAACTGACCTACGACCTCCAATTTCCGGCCATGGGCGTCAACCCTGTCGCCAAGGACATCCTCGTCCAAGTTGATGACTGGTCGAAAACGTCCGGCGGCGTCGACCCGTTCGGTGGTCTGAACAAGCTGGTTTTGGGCGTTGCGTTGGAGAGAATTCGCGAAGCGTTCGGCCGCACCATCAGTTCGCAGGCAAAGTCAAAGGACCCGGTCAACATCATTTTCGACTACGGCCAAACCGCCTTCCAATTCAGAAAAGGAGGGCACGTGGTCGACCATCAAACAGATTTTTGCACGCAAAGGGAGATTCCCGAACCGTGCTGCAACCGAAATGCAAATCGGCAATGTGCCAAAGTGTGGTCCCAGTGCATACCTGCGAACTGCGCACCCGGTGTCGCAGGGGTTTGTTGCCCCCCTGGGGTAGCTGGTGTGTGCACAAACCTGTTTAGGACCGGGTACAATCCGACGGCGCAGTACTGCGTCGAGACGGCAGTGCCTGTGGCGGGAACTGACAGAACGACTGACTGTATCCATAACTCCAGCGGCGCGGTTGACCCGTGCCTGTTGTACGATGCGGCGCAACCCATGAACAACGTCACACCGAACTACGACCCGCATCATCCGTTCAACGAAAACGAATTTATGACCGGGGGCCCCTCCGAACGATATCTCCTTTCCCCAGAAAGAAGGCACATTTTTCGCGAACTTTCGATCACCAGACCTTGGGACGCGGCGGGCTACGCCGACTACGGAAACGTGGATCCGATCGACGCGATCAACCCTACTGCAAAGTACTATCCCGCGGGTTTGGTGACGGTTCCGTTGCGAGTGACGACCGACCCGGGCGCGCTTGCGGCCTTACGCGATGCACGAACTCGGGCACACACTCACTCTCGAACACGGTGGGGGTTCCGGCGAACCGAATTTCAAACCCAACTACATCAGCGTCATGAATTATACGTTTTGCGAAAGGCCGGTTAACCGGCACGGATGGGTTGACTACTCATCCGGACTCCGGCCGAGCATGAGGATGGCGAACTTGATTGTCTGCCGTGTTGGTATGCCGGGTTGTAACCAAGCAAACTGCCTCGGCGGCAATCCCGGGAATTGGTGGGATGGCGTGGTAGGGTGTGTTGTACCTGGACTTGATGAGACAACAGGTATTTGGGATTTGTACCTCTATCCAGGAGAAACGTATTCTCAAGCCGAATGGTTGGCGGATGCAAGTTACGTCGCGAACGCTTTCGCTACGAATCAGTGTTATCCTGCTGGTGTAGCGTACTTGCTCCCGGCTTTCCTTCCGCAGTTCACGAGTCACATCAACTGGGATGGCGATGCGACCGTCGACCAAACACCTGTCTTTGTGAATCTTTGGGCCGCTGCTTGGAATGGCGACTGCTCGGGAAGCGCGCCGGCTTCGTTCGACGCTCAAATCAATGATCATGACGACTGGACGAAGGTGACCAGAACAGCGTTGCCAAAAAACACAGGCATTCACGCTTTCATGAACAACAAATTGTGGCCCTGCGATGATTTCATTCAGTGCCCGTCGGGTAGCACATGCGTTCAAGGGAAATGCTTCATGCCGGTGGGGCCTCCGCCGCCACCGCCGTCGGACTACCCGTTCCCTGTATCGCCTGAGCCGCTTACAAGAGTGGAGTGCCTCCGTGCGCAGTAGGATCATTCAAATCCGATTGGCCGCTACTGCCCGCCAGAGCAGTTGGCGGGTCCATTTGCCGCTGCCAGAGGGTTTGGCGACAAAGCAGGTTCGCCCGGGCGTGCCACTTATCCCTCTTGTTCCCATGCCGGCAGAATTCCCGACGGGGTTCCGATGAAGAAGGTTGGGCTAGTTGAATTGATGGCTTCCTTGGTCGTCTCAGTTCTAGTTCGTTGTGATAGCGGCCTGGGAGGGAAACCTGCCAATGGGAACCGGACTGGAGACGAGGACACAGAACACGAGTTTGATGGCGGCATAACGTCCGACGCCAACGACACGGACGAAGGACCAACAGATTCCGGTGCCGATACCGATTGCGATCCTTGGAACTACGAGCTTCGCTGCCCTCAAAACCAGATGGTCACGGACAGAGCCTCCGAACTGTCATTTGGCTTTACAAACTCTTCGAGTGCCGGAGTTTTCCTGGCCGCGTTCAACTTATGTGGAAACAGTCCCGACGCCGTGAACATTTTTCTCCAAGAGATCCCGATGTTCGTCGGGTCGATTTGTTCTTGTCCAACGGCAAGCTGTGGTCGGTGGTGCGGTCCCGTGGGCTACAGCGAAGCAATGCCCTTTGAACTGCCGCCAGGCGCGCAGATAGTTTCGCCCAATATCGGTGACTACGGTTATCGTTCCGTAAATTGTGATTTCGACTGTTCCATCTTCGGTGAGTGCCGCAAAAACTCTTGCCAGCAGCCAGTGGCCATACCCTCCGGGCAATATCATGCCTCATTCTGCATCTCATGCGTTTTTCTGGCGCCATCGGACAATTGTTCAGCGTCGGGTCTACAATTCTGCCCAAACGGCTATTTCCAAGTTTCGAAGGCGGCGGTTTTCCTGCCATCTGACACGACCGTAGTCATTGAAATTTCAAACGGCGATCTCCCAACCGGATGCAGCGTCACAATTGATGACGGAGGTATGGACGGCGCTATCGACGCTGGCTTGGAGGATACGAAAGACGCCGACGGTGGATAGAAAGACAGAGGCGCGCAAGAAAGGGCTTGGCTGACTGCCCAGGCCACCGACCTAACCTCGATGCTACGATCACAATTGGGAGGTGGTCACAAAGCGGGCAGTGCCCAGAGGCACCGTCATGCATGCGTTCAACGTGGAACCCTGGTATTTGTGACTTTGCGACGACTTCATCAGGTGCAATCCGGCGACGTGTGTTTCCAAGGGAAATGCGTCATTCCCTTCATCCCGCCTGCGCCAGCGCCACCGCCCCCGTCTTCGGACTATCCTTGTCCTCCACCGTCGCCTGCCGACTATCCGTACCCGGTTTTGCTTGACCCACTCGAGCGGGTGGAGTGTTTGAATGTGGAATAACGCTGAAAGACATCTGTTCGTGCTCGCCGTGGCCTTTGTGGGATCGTGGCTTGTCGGATGCGACGAAACGCCGTCCGGTGTCGAACCGAGTGTGGATGGCGGTTCTTTTGATGCGGCGGTTGCCGAAGGAGGCGATGGGACTTCAAACACCGGTGACGACGTCCAACTAGATGGAGCCGAACCGGATTCCGGC
>JACRFO010000105.1 GCA_016217865.1 Candidatus Kerfeldbacteria bacterium
ACATCGAGGCGTTCTACAACAGAGAAAGGAGACACTCGTCGTTGGGGTACCTGAGTCCCGTGGAGTTTGAACGAGAGGCTGTTCATGCTAAGCTGGCCGCATAAACTAGGTGTCTACAAAATCGAGGCAAGCCCACCCTTGCCGAAGGGACACGAACTGTGACGTGAACCTGGACCATGCATCGGACTGGATGTTCTTGCATTTCGTGTTGACGACGTCGGGGTCCAGACAATGATTGGACACGGTGCACATGTCATTCTGCCGGGACGTGCTCGCCATGATCGAATGCCCACAGAACGCCTCGTGCTCGTTCGGCCCATCCGCGAAGTACTCATCTTTGAGACACGCCTTGAGGTGCCCCATCTCGTGGGCGAACACACGTCCCCGTAGCTCCGTCGAACCGTGGTCCCAACCGGCCCATTTCGTGGTCGATCGGTACCAGTCAACGTACCGATTGGGGGACACTACCGCATGGTTCGGGCATGGACTATCCGTGCAACCACCCAAACAACGAGATCTTCCGCTGCCGTACTTGACGTACACGTCACACGGGTACATGCCGTCGCTCAACCAGACGTTGATGTTGCTGAAGTAACTTTCGCCGTCGGCCATAGCAAACCAGGCTTCGGCGCCGCGCTTGATCGCAAATTTCATTTGCGCCTTTTCCTCTGGTGTGGCCGTCTTCCAGCCCGGCTCGGTGCAGACGGTGAGCGGTATTTTCGCCTTCTGGTGAACGGGCGTAAGGTGCACCCGCACGGTTCCACCCCCTGAATAGGCCTGGACCGCAAAATAGACTTTTTGATTGACGTTGTAGCTCGCCGGCACCTTGAAAGCCGCGTTGTTAAAAACCGACGGCCCGCCTCCCTGCCAACGATTCGTCGATTCACTCGGCAGTTCATGGGACCAATCCCCGTAGATCTTGATGTCGGGAGTCCCGAATGGCGAAAGCGCAAGCGGTTTCATCGTCACGACCATCTCGGTGTTGTACGGCGCATATGTCCAAAAGTACACCACTTGGTTGGGGCTCGACGAGTGAAGCACGATCTCGATCGCCTGCCCCTTCTGCGCGAAGTAGGTATTGCCGGGCTTGCCGTCATTGTCGCACTGCAACGCAATGACATCGAACTTGACGCCACGACCTGTCATTCCGTCGGAATTCGAATCGAATTTGATGCCGCCCCTCGAATACATCCGGTTCGAATCGCGAATGGTCGAAACCGTCGGGGTCTCTTGGTAGCTCATGTCCTTACCGCGTTCGTTTTCGTCATCGTCTCCGGTTTGATATGACCAGGTGCCGCTCGGCGGCCCCTCGACACCAATGGAATCCCTGTATCCCAACCAGGACCTGTCCGACGGCAAAGTCCAGTATTGTGGCACTCTGTGAAGGATCTTGTACTTGGCGACATTCGCCGACATGACGATTGGTTCGGACCAATGAACATTGTTCTGGACCCCCCCATATCTGTCCCTGGGCCAGTAGTCCTGAGAAAACCCAAACGGCACCAAAGTCCAGCCCGGGGACGTTGCGCATGTCGGGGTGAGGGCAAGGGCGCGCGCACTTGTCACTGCAAGGGCGCCGGGCGCCGATACGGCGGAGATCGTTTTCACCTTGCCTTTGCCATCGACACGGACAAAAGAGACGTTCGTCTGGTAGTTGTATTCGCCGTCGTTGACGATATTCCCGGACGAATCCCTCCCGTCCCATTCGCCCATGGCGAAAGCGACGATGAACGGCGGGTTCTCGCCCTTGCCAAGCGGCCCGATCTGCGCGTCATCGAGCGTGTTTCTCACGATCGTTCCTGCGGCGTTCCTGATTGCCAGTTGGGTCCGCAGGAAGAACTTGTGGTTTTGGGTGTTGCTGGGCAATCCGTCGATCGCGTTGATCCTTGCCTGTCCGCTGATTCGATTGATCTCGAAGGCGGGGTTGAACTGCTTTTTGTCGTGGATCAATGACAAAAGCTCCATCTTCCCATCGGCGCTCACGCAGCCGCCGGGTTGCGACCTGCCGATGTTGTAGCGCACGTAATCCCACTCGGAGGTGACCACCGCGTTCTCCGTCACGTTGCCGAACATCACTCCCCAGAAACCCACTGTCTCCATGTTCAAGGCGGCGTAAGGATACGACACGATCGGATCAGGCATCCCGTCCACGAACAACGCCACCTCGCCCTCGGTGTCACGGATCAGTTCGTACTCGTGCCATCCGCTCCAATCGAATGGTTCGACGAGTACCTGAGTGATGTTGAGGTCTCCTTCGAACGGGTGGCCTTCGATGACGAGACTCACGAATCTGTTCCCGTCGAAATCCTCC
>JACRFO010000110.1 GCA_016217865.1 Candidatus Kerfeldbacteria bacterium
CAATCAACCCAACGGTTTCGGGGGTGTTACTATTACGGCCCTGGGCGGCAACGGGTATCGGGCGACGTATACCTACAATCCCGCGGACAATCAAACGCTGGGGTTGTACGATCTCTATTTTTCGGTTTCCGACGGTCAAGCCTCAGACCTGGACGACTATATCGACAACCTTGATGAACTGCAGGTTTATGAGGCGCTGGCCAATAATCCACCGGTTATAGTAGCAGGGGCCACGGCAGTCGCGCCCACTTCGGTCGCGCGAGTTGGAGGCGCCACGACCACATTCAGCGTTACTTTTACCGATGCCGATCAGCCCGCTATCGGGACGTTCGCAGTCAGATTTAAGGCCCAGGGACCTTACGGTGTCATCACGTATACGGTTGCCGACAGTCTGGCAAGTGGGCAAGGCGGACTTAGCGTAGTTGCTAATGGCGGTGGATCATACACCGCGTCGATCGCATGGAATCCGCCCGACAATGCCCCGGTTGGCAACTATAACTTGTATGCGGCCGTATTCGATGGTCAGGCATGGGGTGTAGATGATTTTGCCAACAATCCGGGACAACTCCTGATTACCAACACCGGTGAGAACCGGCCCCCCGTTGTTCAGGCAGACGCCGTGGTTGCGTCGCCGGCCGGGATTGAGCGAATCGGAGTACACACGACCGCATTGTCCGCCACTTTTTCCGACGGCGACATACCAAGTGTTTCGGTCTTTCGCGTGAGCTTCAAACTGCGGGCCCCCGATAACGCGACTGAAATAGTGCTGGCCAGCAACGTTGCAAATGGCGCCGGAGGGGTAAGTATCACCGATGGCGGCGGCGGCGTTTATACCGCATCTATTTCCTGGGATCCGCCGGATGCACAAACGCTGGGATTTTATGACCTGTATTTCCATGTGACAGACGGAACGGATACGTCGTACGACGGGTATTCCAACAATCTTGATGAGCTGGAAATCTATGATGCGATCTCAAACCAGCTGCCGACGCTGGTCGCCGGTAATACTATCGCCGTCCCGGATTCCGTCAATCGGGTGGGTACATCGTTTACCATGTTGAAATCAACCTTCGCCGACGGCAATCTTCCCGGTAGCGGTGCGTTCACCGTGACCATGAAGGTACGCGATGCCGTGGGAGTAGAATACACCATTGTCAACGCGGCCAAGAACGGCCAGCAGGGACTGCTGATACGCAATGTGACGGGAGGTCAGTACGAGGCGTCGGTACTCTGGGACCCCGGCGCGGCACAGACAACCGGGCTGTACGATCTGTATGTCCTGGTTCAGGACAATGCCGGGGCTACCGTGACAGACAATTATGCGAGCAACCTTCACGGACTTACGGTGTATTCAGCGGCGATTCTTGGCGACGGCAACCTACTACACCGGAATAATGATACAACGACCTGTGGTGGAGCCAACACCGGTTGTCACAAGATCGCCGACCATCAAGGCCAGAACTGCCGGGTCTGTCACACGCCTCACAGTACGGCCAATATTTATCTGGTGAGGGATTCGATTCAGACACCGAACTCCGGGAAAAAGAAGGTGGTTTTCAAGACGCTTGGAATCGGCGACCCGTATAATGGCCCTGATCCGATCGTCGGAGACGCCAACTCGGGCGTCATGGCGGACTCGACGGACAAGGTCTTCACGGGTGTCTGCGAAGTCTGCCATACATTGACCGGTCATCACCGCAACAACGGTTCTCAGCCACCGCCAAATCATCACGACGCTGAGGACTGCACGTCGTGTCATCCCCATACCGGCGGTTTTGGCGTGTCCGGAGGCGGGGAATCGTCCGGGGGGAGCAGTTGCAGTTGCCACTCAACGATCGCCAACCAGATGAAGGATAATACCGCGACGTCGTATCATCATCTGATATTGACGGACAACCCGGATTACACGATATCGTCGAAAACCTGTCTGATGTGCCACGTTGACCACAATATCTTCCGGCCGGACTTGAACACCGGGATAGGTCAGCGCGCCAGGAATCTGCGGGCGGATATTACGACGTCGGTCGTTCAGGGGAACGCCAACGTCCTGCTCAATTCGGACTATCGGTCCACCGGAACCGGCGGCATCTGCCTTTCGTGTCATACCTCCGTTCAGACGAAGAGCTTCACGCAAAAGGACGGCACCACCCAGACACCGGCGCTGGTAAAGACCGAGTTTGATGCCGCGACGGTGACCCACAACTACAACGTGAGTTCGACATTTACCACCGACGGCAGTCTGTTCAACGCCAATTGCGTCAAGTGCCACAACGACAACATGACCAAGAGCTATCAGAACAGTACCAACAAGTTCAGCGTTCATGACGGCGATTACCGGAGCATTCTGAGCGAGGCCGGAATTGCGTTGCCGACCGATCCTCTGGAGGAGAAGTTCTGTTTCAAGTGTCACTCGACGACGTCGAATCCCTATGCCGGAACCAATAAGGACTACTACAACGTCAAGGCCATGACCGCCGCATCACTGAAGATTCAGTCGTTGTACAGTTACACGTTCTCCCACCCTACCACCGTCTACTCGGGACGTCACAAGGCGGTTGAAACGGCCGCGGATCTGGCGGACGGGAATCGGCATGCCGAATGCGCCGACTGCCACGACCCCCATGGCGCGCAACAGGGGATTCACGACGGCAGTACCAACCTGATCTCCAAGGCGCTCAAAGGCGCCTGGGGAGTGCGTCCGACGGCATGGCCGACTCCGGCGACGCCGACAAACAACGCCAATGTGTACACCGCGCCGGCTTCTTATACGCGGGTCGAAGACGCCACTCTCAAGGAGTATGAGATCTGTCTGAAGTGCCACAGCAATTACACGACGCTTCCTACCGGCGCCCGAAATCTGGCCGCGGAGATCAACCCCAATTATCCGTCCACCCATGGGATCGCTCAGGCAGGTACGAATACTTACTGCAATACGACCACCATGGTCGCGCCGTGGGGGACGAGCAAGATTGCCTGGTGTTCGGACTGCCACGGGTCGAATACGTCGACCGACCCCAGCGGGCCGCATGGTTCGAACCTTGACCACTTACTGGTGGCCACCATTGTATCTGACGCCACGAACGGAACGCCGCTCTGTTATGTGTGCCATTTGCAGACCGTTTACTGGACCAACGCGACGGCAGGTGCGAACAGCCGATATGGGAAACATCCGTCGGTTCAGGGAGCCCATGCGTTGACGCCGGGATGCTTTTCATGCCACATGTGGGATTATGCCAGTACGGCGGGTTGGGGCTTGCAGACCACCAACGACTATCTTAACGCGGGAACCAGGCATGTGCACGGCATGAACCGCAAGTGGGTTTATCTTGAAACCACGGGTGCGGCCGGTTCTGGCCAGCCGGCCGATGCATTCGTTAATGGCTACATAGCGAATATCAATTACACGACCAAACAGTGCTGGGCGGAAACCTGCAAGAACCACTCGCCGCAATCGTACTGACGGGTGGTTGTCGGTGAAGGTAAATCTGGGCTCCACGCGGCTGGCGTTTGTCCTTATCGCGCTGTTGACATCGCTGATCGTTTTGTCGGCGATCATCCCGCAACAGGACATTGCCCAGGACCAGATGATCGATTGGCGGAACGCTCTGGGCGACCGGTACGTCGTTATCGAGTGGCTTGGTCTTGATCGAATATACTACACGCCGGCGTTCTTCGTTGTTCTCGGATTGTTGGGGCTCAATCTGGCGGTTGGTACTTTCCGCCGATTCAGAATCGTACTCAAGCTTGAGGGGACGCTGTTGCGCCTGCATCATGTGGGATCGATCGTGTTTCATATGTCGCTCCTGATCATCATGGCGTCCGTCATTGCCAATTACCTGTACAAATTCGACGGCGTCATGGCGCTGACGCAAGGTCAAACAGGACACGACTCGGAGGCGGACTACTTCCGCATGTTCCGGGGGCCACTCTACCAGCTTGGGGAGGAACGGTTCAGCGTGCAACTGGAGGAACTGGCGGTCAAGAGTGACACGAGCGGGAACGAGTCACCCGTGGCCCGCGTGGCTCTGACCCCGACGGGTGGTGGCCCGACCGTCACACAGGAGATTGCCACCAACCAACCGCTCCGGTATGAATCAGTGGAAGTTCACTTCGGTCTGGTGAACGGCTATTCTCCTGAATTGATCGTTACCGATAGCGCGGGCAGGCGTCTGTTTGCCGGTTTCGTGCGTTTGGCGGTGCAATCGACGAAGGGGCAACGCCATCACTACGACTTTGTACAGCTATCGCAGATTGATCTGACCGCCAATATCAGGGCTGTCCCGTCCGCCAGCGAGGCAAGCAACCCGGACTTTCTATTAACGGTCAGCGGGCAGGACAGTTCCGTGGCGGAGAGGCCGATGACGCCTCGCGACACGTTATCCGCATACGGCTACAACTTTACTATACCACGCTGGCGGCGATGGTGTTATCTTAACGTCGTGGAGAATCCGTATCTACATTTCGTTTTCGCGGGATTTTGGTCGGCTCTGGCCGGTCTTGCTTTGGGACTGACGGGCCGCATGGCGTGGCGGCGCCGGAACGCACGATGACTATCCTCGAAAACCTCTGCTACTGGCTCACTCTGCTGGCTTCGGCATCGGCCTTCTTTGCATCCCTGCTGGGGAAGGTATTCAATCGCGCAAAACCGTTCGCTGTCGCCGAAGCACTGCTCACGGCCGCGCTGATTGTTCTGACGACATTCGGCATATCGAGGTGGGTGCGCTCCGGGCATCCGCCGTTCGTGACACTATTCGAATCGATGATCACCTCAATCTGGTTTGTCCTCGTGATTCATCAGATTATTGTCCGTTTGAGGCGTGGACCGGGAGTTGCCCTTTTGTTGCCGTTGTCGGCGGCCGTGTTTCTGATGATGGGCTGGTCATCGAGTCTTCCCACGGAGGCCGGGCCGCTGTCGTCGGCGCTGAGTAATGTCTGGTTGTTCATACACGCGTCTTTCGCCACGTCGTCGGCGGCATCTTTTCTGATTGCGGCGTCTTACGCCGTGGTGTTCTTGCTTGGCGACAAGCGAACCGCAAATTCCGCAGGCAGAGAGGCGTTACTGCCCCAACGAGATTCCTCTCTGAAATCGATCCAGCACTTTTTGATTTTCGGACTGATTTTGTGGGGCGTGATGATAGCATCCGGCTCCATCTGGGCGCATGTTGCCTGGGGACGCTATTGGGCCTG
>JACRFO010000108.1 GCA_016217865.1 Candidatus Kerfeldbacteria bacterium
CGCCATATCCCCCCGTCATGGCTTCGTTGTTATTGTACGGATGGTGGGGGTCGGACGGCGTTACACTGTCCGTTCTTGGCTGGTACTTGTCGTAGAGATCGCACACATTGGTACAGTAGTTCACGGCAACACCTGTCCGGTCCCAAACGCAGTAAAGTTTCGACGAACTGTATCCTTCTCTGAAAACGTTGGTGCACGTCCCCATCTCGCCGCCGTCCCAAGGCGCGACCGTGCAGTGAGTTCCGAAGGAAGCCCCTGCTGGACACTGCGACCATCGAAGTCTGCACTTCATCGTCGCAGGGTCGTGGTCGCAGCAGTCCTGGTTGATGAACCTTTGGGCGCAAACGGTTTGCTGCCCTTCGAGAGTCTTTCCACCTTTACTGAACGGCAGTTGCCCGTAGTCGAAAATCACCTCCATTTTCTTCTTCGAATAACCTTGCGTGTTATTGGTCGCCAGAAACACCGATCGGATCGTGTTCAGCGCCTTTTCAAGGCGGTCCTTCTTCTGCGACACGACATCGTTCCCGTTTGCGTTCCTGAACCAGTCGACTTGTACCAGGATGTTTTTCGTAACTGGATCGACGCCCAAAGCTGGAAGGTTGAGATCGTAGTTTTTGAGCGCCACGCCCGACGGAGGCTGGATCACAAGCGTGTCAGTCGGCCTTTTTCCGAGAACCTCCCAGTCGTCTTTCAGGCCATCGCCGTCGGTGTCCTTGCCCCCGGCAAGGGCGTTGCCGCAGTATACCGTTCCCGACCGGTTCCACCCGACATCGTTCTTGCATGTGCCCAAGCCGTACAGGCCGTCCTCGAGTTCGTCGCCCAGACCGTCGCCGTCGGAGTCGTTTCCGGGGTCGTTTCTGTAGATGTTGATGTTCCCCGTTTCCGCCCCGAATTTCATGCCGATATAGACGAACCCTGTGGCCATGTTGGACGCCTTCACGGCGGAACCTTGTCCTATGCCGCCGTGATCGTCAAAAGCCGGGACGTAAAGAGGCGCATAGTACGTAGTGGCGGGTTTGAAGGTCGTCGTGTCGGCCAGCATTAGAAGCGTGTCCTGGTTGTTCTTGAGCAAAACGGTCTGAAAAACGTCGCCACCGTCCCAACTCCAGTTCAAACGCCTCGCCGAAAACGGGATCTTGTCGACAAAATACTTCCACGGCCCGCTCCCGATCTTTTGCCAAAGAAGGCAGGTCCCACCGAGATTCTGTGCCTTCGCCCTCACAACGACCATCAGATCCTGCCCCGCCGTCGGCTTGGCCGCCGCGTACGCGCCAGTTTCGTAGTAGCAGATGCGGCGGACCAAATCACACTTGAAAAACTTCGCGTCGTCGCCGGTTTCCACCTTCGTGTAGCGTTTGATTCCACTCTGGATGACGGGGTTGTAGAAGATGTCCAGGATCGGATCGCTTCCAGCGGAGCAGCCGGTGAGCTTGTATGCGTACTCCGTATTCGGGGTGACGGATTCGTATTTCGAATAGAACTTCGGGACATCGAGCTGCTTGAGGTATCTGTACCCGCCCACGCCAGCCGTCAACTTCGCATAGCACGAGACCGGATCGGTCGAAAGCACCTTGACCTTGCCCTTTTTGTCCTCGCGAAACACCGTGAGCGCAGTTTCGTAGCCGTAGACTTCTTCTGGCAACGGACTCCCCGTCGCGGTCCTCCCGTCCCAAAGGCTGGTGGCGTCAACGACGATCTCTTTCGGATTCTCACCTTTCCCCAACGGGCCTATCTGGATGTCGTCCGCGGTGGCGCCTACGAGCGCGCCCGAGGCGTTGCGGATTTTCCGTTCTGTCCGGAGAAAGAACTTGTGGCTCTGCGTGTTGCTCGCCATCCCCGCGACGGGTGTTAGCGCGACCCTCGCCACCAGTTTGTTGGGCTCATACTCGGGGTTGAAATCGGGATTCTGGTTGAAGATTGAGAGCAAGCGCATCTTGCCGTCAATGCTCTTCAAGCCGGTCGTATCGGGCATGCCGACGCTGTAGTTCAAGTCATCGAGTTCGAAAAGGACGCGCGCGACCTGGCCGTCGATGAGGTTCCCGAACATGAAGACGGGGCCGCCGAGCGACCCCATGTTGAGAGAAACGTACGGCAGTGAAAACACGGGAGTCGAATCACCGTCGACGAACAGTTCTATCATCCCCTCCGTGTCCTTGACGAGCCTGTAGTCGTGCCACGCGGTCCAGTCGAAGTACGCCAGAAGGACGTCGGTGATTCCCAGTTCGCCGGTCTCCGGGTCGGGATGGCCCTCGATCGGCATCAGAAGCAGCTTGTCGCCGTTCAAGTCTTCGACGAACCCTACCGCGGTGCTCTTCACGCCGTCGTCAATCCACACGAC
>JACRFO010000109.1 GCA_016217865.1 Candidatus Kerfeldbacteria bacterium
GACTTGCCGAGCGAAGACATGAAGGGCCGGATTATCGGTAAGGAAGGCCGGAACATTAAGGCCCTCGAAGCGCTGACCGGCGTCGAGCTCATCATTGATGAAACGCCGGACTCGATTGTGATTTCCGGATTCAACCCGATTCGCCGTCACCTGGCCAAGCGCGTCCTGGAGAAACTCATGAGCGACGGCCGGATTCACCCTGGTCGAATTGAAGACACGGTTGAACACGTCAAGAAGGAAATGGCGAACGACATGAAGAAGGCTGGCGAAGAAGCCGCTTACGAAGTCGGCGTGGCCGGTCTCGACCCGCGTCTCCTCCAACTCCTCGGCCGCTTAAAGTACCGCACGAGTTACGGTCAGAACCAGTTGCGTCACGCCATTGAAGTGAGCCTCCTGGCTGGCTTGATCGCCGAAGAAATTGGAGCCAACGTCGCGGTCGCCAAGAAAGGCGGTCTCCTCCACGACATCGGCAAAGCGATTGACCATGAGGTTCAAGGCGGCCACCCGCAGCTCGGGTATGAGATCATGAAGAAGTACAATCTGCCAGAAGACATCGCCTACATTGCCATCGCCCACCACGAAGATTCACCCAAGACGCTCGAAGGCGCAATCGTCAAGGTGGCAGACGCGATCTCTGGCGCCCGACCGGGCGCTCGAAAGGGAACGTATGAGAACTACGTCCAGCGTCTCGACGAACTCGAATCGGCCGCGAAATCTTTCGCCGGCGTCGAACGGGCTTTCGCAATCCAGGCCGGCCGTGAAATCCGCGTCTTCGTCCGCCCCGAAGAAATTGACGACTACGCGGCGGTGAAACTCGCTGCTGACATTGCAAAGAAAATTGAATCGGAACTGCAGTATCCGGGTGAAATTAAAGTAACCGTCATCCGCGAGAAACGGATCATCGAGTACGCCCGCTAAATCCGTATGCACATCCTCTTCCTCGGCGACATCGTCGGCAAACCAGGCCGGCGCGCCGTGGCCGCCCTCCTGCCGAACCTTCGGCAGGAGCTTGCGGTTGATCTCGTCATCGCTAACACCGAGAACACAGCTCACGGCAAGGGGCTGACTGCCAGTACGTGGACAGAGTTACGGCAGGCTGGCGTCGACATCGGGACCGGCGGCAACCATACCTTCTCGAAGCCCGAGGCGACGACAATCTACGGGCAAGCAACCGAGCCACTGGTGCGGCCGCTCAACCTTCCCGGCGCGCCGGGCCAGGGCGAAAAAACCTTTCAAGTTGGCCAAAAATCGGTCACGGTGGTAAACTTACTCGGTCAGTTCGGGATGAACCTTCCAGATGTGGAAAATCCGTTCGTCACGATCCAGCGTTGGTGGCGCGAGCATCGTCCCGCCGACGTCATCGTCGTCGACATGCACGCCGAGGCCACCAGCGAGAAGATCAACCTGGGGTGGTACCTCGATGGCAAAGTAACCGCCGTCATTGGGACACATACCCATGTGGCGACAGTCGATGCTCGGTTGCTGCCGAACGGAACTGGGTACATCACCGACGTCGGCATGGTTGGACTGCGCGACTCATCGCTCGGTGTCGACAAAGATCTCGCGCTCCAACGGTTTCTGACCGGACAGAAAGCGTCGAATGACATTCCGGAAACTGGACTCGTCGGTTTCAACGCGGTGCTGTTCGAAAGCACTGCGCCCGGACGGTGCACAACGTTTGAACGTATCTACCGAGAATACATCGTCACATGACCATCATGAAAGGGGGTGAGAGGAATGAATAAAGTAGAACTCGCGGAAAAAGTCGCAGAAAAAATTGGCGTTACAAAAAAGCAAGCGGAAGACATGCTTAACGCTTTCGAAGAGGTCGTTACCTCCACTCTCAAATCGGGTGGCGAAGTGACGTTAACGGGCTTTGGCACATTCATGGCGAAGAAGCGCGAAGCACGCATGGGCGTCAACCCGCAGAAGCCGGGCGAAAAGATCCAAATGGCGCGTGCCGGGTGGGGAAGTCAGGAGATTGAATTCAGACAGCGGATTCGTGAGGACATTCAAGAGGCGGCTGCGCACGGATTAGATGTCCGCCGTGCCAAACTCCAGGAAGAGGCCTTGAGTTTTGCCAAGACTTCCGAGGAAC
>JACRFO010000112.1 GCA_016217865.1 Candidatus Kerfeldbacteria bacterium
ATCTCCCCCATCGTCGAGATCATCCGCTCGGCCCAGCCCCAATCGGTGCTCGATATAGGCATCGGCTTCGGCAAGTTCGGGTTTCTGTGTCGCGAGTATCTCGAACTGTGGGACGGCCGCAACAAGTACGGCGACTGGCAAAAGCGGATTGACGGCATCGAGGCCTTTCCGCAGTACGTCACCCCGCTCCAGAAACAAATTTACGACAATATCTATGTCGGCGACGCCCGCGAAATCGTCCCGAACCTGACCCACTATTACGATCTGATCCTGATGATCGACGTCATCGAGCATTTCACGCTGGCCGACGGCCACCGCCTGCTCCACAACTCCGCCAAACACAGCCGCGGCCTGCTCATCTCGACTCCCCTGACCGTGAGCGCGCAGGAGGACTCCTTCGGCAACCCGTTCGAGATTCACAAATCACAATGGACCCCCGACCAGTTTTCGGCCTTTGCTGAGAAGGTCTTCTTCCCGAATCCGCACGCTCTGGTGTGCTATCTCCGATTTGACGGCGTCAAAGTGCAGGCCGCCCCCGCGAAACCGCCCGTCGCTGTATAACAACCTTTTCGCGGACTCCGGCGTAACAACTTCTTCGTAGGTCACCCCGCGTCTTCGCGGGTGACATCTTACTTCCAGATTCCGGAAATCCCTTGTGGTTTCGACATCTTCTCTTTCTTCGTAGGTCGGGTTCCAAGTCCGCCGTCAGGCGGACGAGAAACCCGACATCTTATGCCAGGCCGCCATCCCCGCCCACCCATCGGTCATTGCGAGGCGCCTTGCGCCGAAGGAATCTCTCCTCATCTTCTCTTCGTAGGTCGGGACCCTTGTGGTCCCGACATCTTCTCTTCCGTCATTGCGAGGCGTCCGCCGCAGGCGGACGACGTCGCAATCTCGCTTCTCTTTCTTCGTAGGTCGGGTTGCGCCGTCCCGTTCTTACGGGACAAGCTACCCGACATCTTTCTCCTGCCGTCATGTCGAGCGTAGTCTTGACACGCCCCCTAAGAATAGAAACCACAACCTCCATTGCCACCCCCGGGCCAAAAAGACGTTCAGGGGAAGGGGTTAGGGGGGACGGCAATTAACAGGAGGGCTGACAGGCGAACCTGATAGTCGACATCGATGATTGCCTCAGTAACATGACAGCTACTTCAGAAACACCATCTTCTTCGTCTCCGCAAAATCATCGGCTTTAATCCGATACAAGTAAACCCCAGTCGAAACCGGTCTACCAAGGACATCCATCCCATCCCATTCAGTCCTGTACTTGCCCGGATTCTTCATTTCGTCGACAAGCGTCCTGAGGTGCTGTCCGAGAAGATTAAATATTTCAACCGTCAGATGAGCACGTGTCGGGATTGTGTACTCAATCCACGTGGTCGAATTGAATGGATTCGGATAATTCTGTGATATCCCGTATTCTACAGGCAGATTCATGTCACGGTTGTCATCAACACCCGTCGATGTCTTCTTCGTCCACGTAGCTATGTAGGCAGCCGTCTTGTTCCCCGCTTGAGTGAACCATCCGCCGACAACGAGGTTGTCATCGTAGACCACAGCCGTCAGGCATGGGCCCAGCGTCCCCGACCCAAGATTAGACCAACCGCTTCCGTCCCACGAGGCGATATGATTCGCTTCCGCGTTCCCAGCCGTCCAGAAGTAACCGCACGCAACGAGTCGGTCATCATATGACGTTAGTCCGTAGATCGGCGCGTTCATCCCTTCACCTAGCGGTGACCAACCCAGACCATCCCATGTAGCAATGTAGTTGGCAGGAGCGCCTCCGGCATACCAGAACAGCCCTCCTACGATCAATCTCGAATCCACTACCAACAGCGCGTGCACAGCATCACTTGTTCCGATACCAAGGGCAGACCACGAGCTTCCATCCCACACAGCAACGTGGTTCGCGGCAACGTTACCAGCAGAGGTGAAGCGACCGCCCACAATGAGCTTGCCATTGTAGACCGTCAGAGCTAACACTTTGTCACTTACGCCTGAGTCCAGGGGAGCCCAGGTTGTCCCGTCCCACGATGCTATATTATTTACGGCTACGCCTCCGGCTGTGGTGAAACGCCCGCCAGCGATGAGCTTGCCATCGAACTCTGCCAGTGCGTAAACCCAGCCATTTGTACCGCCTCCAAGCGGTGACCAGGTGTCCCCGTCCCAACAAGCGACGTACCTTGATGGCAGGTTGTTTGCACGCGTAAACTCACCTCCAACAATCAACTTGCCATCGTAGTATGTCATGGCGTGTACCGATCCGTCGAGCCCTGCGCCCATTGATGACCAGCCCGATCCATCCCATTCGGCGATGTAACTTGCTTTCACGCCTCCAGCACAGGTGAAATCGCCGCCTGCGACAAGCTTCCGGCCGTCAGTAATCAGCGTGCGCACATCATTATTCAACCCAACATCAAACGGTCGCCACTGACTGCCATCCCAGAAGCCGATGCCGTTCAAAACCGCGTTTCCGGAAGTCGAAAAGCTGCCGCCCACGGCTATTTGCCCGTTGAAATCTGTAACCGCTTCAACGCCATCGTCGAATCCGATCCCCATTGGCGACCAGGAACTGCCATCCCACAGAGCTACATTTCCGAGGTCGTTGCTAACAGTATCGTAGGAGTAACCTCCGGCAATCAGATTCCCATTAACGGCAGTGAGGGCTTCAACAAAGAAGCTCAAACCGGTGTCGAACGCCGACCAAGTAGTACCGTCCCATACAGCAATTGACGTAACGACTGAGTCGCCTATCGCATATGACAGGCCACCGATATAGAGCTTGTCATCAAGAACGCAAAGGGCACTCACCGAATAGTTCGTGCTTGTACCCACGTATGACCAGTTGCTACCGTCCCACATGGCTATGTTGTTCACCGGCGTTGCACCAGCAGAATCAAACTTTCCAGCTACTACCACATTGGATTTGAAAAGAGCGATAGTCGAAACCGCTCCGTTGGTCCCCGCGCCTAACGGGGACCAGCTGTCACCATCCCACTTCGCGACATGTCTGGCTGGCAGAGAACCAGCATTCACGAAGTCTCCACCAACAATCAATGTTGTGTCAATCACCGCCAAACTCCTCACCCAATTGTTGGTCCCTTCACCCAAGGGTGCCCAATTGGCCCCGTCCCACGCAGCTATGTTGTGTGCAGTGACACCGCCTGCATTCGCGAAGGAGCCACCCGCGATGAGCCTTCCGTTGAACACTGTCAAAGCAATAATGAATCCGTCCGTACCACTTCCGAGAGGTGACCAGTTGCTGCCGTCCCACTGCGCACTGTGGCCAACCTGGTTCCCTCCTGCACGAGTGAATAATCCCGCGGCGATAAGCCTCCCCTTGAAAACACAAAGTGAAAGTGCCGACCCATTGAGACCGGGAATTGAGGGCGACAAAGTGTTATCCCAGTAGACGTCGTCGGAGGAATCGGCAAGTGATTGCGGGGAAGCTACACCGACCCGTTCGCCGCCTGCGGAATGAACGCCAATTCCAACACCAGTCAAATTGAGGAAATCCTGGTATCCGTGCTTTGTTACATTGTTCGGATCGAAATGGCCATCACTGGGAAGAAACTCTTGTGCTATTTGCTTGTTGGTCTGCATTTCATTTGTGATTCCGACGGTGCTTTCGCCCGCCCCGGCAATGCTGACAAGCAGGAAGATCGCCGCAATACTTAGATGCGCTGAAACGTCTTTCATTTATTCCCACTCACAGTAGATGGAGACTTTAGTACCTATAATATATACTGAATCGTCCCTGGGTCAACTGATCCCCCCACTTTCCCTACCAACTCGCCTCTGATTCCTCCCCCGCCCCCTATTTATAGATGAACCTGTCTGCTCACCCGGAAGGGAGGAAGAAACGCGTGGAACCTTCTAAAATGAGAAAACGAACCCAATTTGGCCGACCGCCCAACCCCGGCGGCCTGATTTTTTTCGCGTGCAATTCGAACCCAATTCGCCCCAACCTTATGCGACATCGCCACCTAACGCTTGCCAACCCCCCAGCCGCCGCGCCCACGCGCAATTCGAAGCCAATTCCGGGGTCAACCGCGAGATCAAAAAAAAGCCCACCGTTTTGCGGTGGGCTGTCAGATTCGCGTCTAAATCGATGGTGATTAATTCAGCCCCGCCATTTTCATGAAGGTCTCGGCCTTTAGATACTCTTCGCGCAATTGCTCGGTGTACTTAAGGAGGTCCGTCTCAGGCAACTTCATAAACTCCAGAATGTGCGGCTCGAGCGTACCCACCAGATACGCCTCGCTGTCGTCGTAGAACGCCTTCTTGGCGGCATAGTTGGCGATGTTGATGATGTACGGCATGACATCCTGCGCCTCGCACAACTGCGGGTGGTGATGATACGTCACCGCCTCGGCCAGCGTGTGCGGAAGTTTCCACTGGACCGCCAACAGCGCGCCGATCTGGGTATGATTGTACCCCAGCGTCCGTTCCTCGACCTCGAAGGTGGCCGCCGTCTTGTCTTTCTCGCGTTCCTCGGAGAATCGCTTGAACTCTTCGGGGAGATAGCACTGGATGACAATTTTGCCGACGTCATGCAGAAGTCCGCAGGAGAAAGCGGCGTCGGGATCGGCCACTCCGCGCGAGCGCAGATACCGCGCCAGGATGCGACTGCAGACAGCCACGGCCAGCGAGTGCCGCCAGAACTTTTCCTGAAATTCCTGGTCGATGTTCTGCCCTTTGAACATGTCGAGCACCGAGGCCGACAGCACCAGATTCTTGATCGCTTCCATGCCGACGATGATAACC
>JACRFO010000113.1 GCA_016217865.1 Candidatus Kerfeldbacteria bacterium
AAGCCAACCATCACGACGATCGTGGCCACCAGCGTCAAGGCAGTGAACGGAAAGTAGACGAGTAACGGGAGAGCCAAGACGAACCCGAGGACAAACCGGACCGACCGCCAGCCGGCCAGGTAAGACGTCATGAAGGCCGTCCCCAGCCAAAAACCAAAGCCACCCAGGGCGAGGATAAACAAGCCAATGTTCGAACCGAGTTCTGCAAACGTCAGCGGCAGGCGTCCATCAATCGCCCGACCGACGACGTACCACCAAGCCAGCGCTCCGAACAGACTAGGGACGACTAGCCAGAATAATTTACTGGTCCAAGGATGGAAGGTGGTCGAAATCATACCGTCGGCGCGCCAAAACCAAAGTCGCCGCTCGGGGGCTGGGTCGCTTCTAGGCGGCCGAATTGCTGTTCATACTTCTTCAGGTTATCGGTCAGGGCCGCGAGAATCTGCTTGGCGTGTCCGGGACTCGTCACGACCCGGCTGACGAGCTGTGCTTGCGGCGGCATGAAGCTCAAGAAATCAAAGATCACTTCGTCTTTCGTGTGGGAAATTTGGAGCGCATTCGTGTACATGCCGCGCAGTATATCGTCGGTCGCCTTGATCTGGACTTGTTGTGGTTGTGCCATAGGTATTGAATGAGTGACGAAATTATTTTCCAGTGCTGCCAAATCCTCCCTCGCCGCGCGAAGAGGTTGTCAATGAATCAACTGCATGAATGCTTAACGGTTCGACCCGTTGAAAAACACATTGAGCTAAACGATCACCAGCGGAAATCGTATACGATTCCGGCGATGTATTCAGAACAACAACTTTCCATTCGCCACGGTACGAAGCATCAATCACGCCCGCCAAGCAGTGAATACCCTTACTCCCAAGGCTCGAGCGGTCATGGATAAGGGCTACCAAGCTTGCTGGGAACTCAGCAGCAAATCCGAGGGCGAAGACATGCCGTTGGCCCGGAGCCAAAACAACCGTTTCACGCGAAAAGAGGTCCCAACCGGCATCACCAGGGTGCTTCTGAAACGGCAGTTGCACATCAGCGGCGAGGCGTTGAATCCGAAACTCCATCGTGTCCATACAAACAGTATAGCACACCGCGCGCCTGGCGGGCGCGCGGTGTTGTCGTGATGCTATTCGATGGTGAGCGGTAGTCGAGAACCGCCGCCGCCACTCAACGCCGTGGTGGTGAAGTCTAGTTGGCCACTGACCAAATCACCAGTGCTATGAATTTCGTAGAAGTACTTCGTGCCTGGCTGAAGGTTCGTGATCATTGCCGTGTGGCCGGTGGCGTATGGAACGCCGAGCAGGCCGTCGTTCCAGCACACGTCCCCAGCTGGCCCAGAGTTCAACTGGCCGCTGGCTGTGCCGTAGTTAATCCGGCCGCATGAGGGCGCAGCAGTGTCCCAGCCAATCGTCACGCCGCTTGTACTCGTGCTGATGACCCGGATGTTACTGTAGGCGTTCGGGGTTTGGAATGATCGTTGGCCGGAGACAAAGTACTGACCGCTGCCTTGTGGCAGGCTGACGACTTCGTAGTAATAGGTTGTCCCCGCCTTCAGATTCGTCAGCGTGGCCTGGTGACCGGTGGTCATGAAGGTGTGGTTAGCGGCGCACGTATCGAGGGCCGGACCGGAGTTCAAAGCACCAGGGACCGTTCCGTAGTTGATCCGTCCGCAGGAACTGACCGATGTATCCCAACTGATGACGGCCGAGGTTGCAGTTGAATTCAACACGCGAACGTTATTGTACGAGGGCGAATCGTCCGGGCACGTGTATGGCTGCGAGAGGTAGAGATCCTTGTACCCTTGGCCATTCTTGTCATACAGCACCAGCGTGGCTCGATCTCCGGCGGAAACATTGTTCCAACCGCCCCAGCAGAGCGTCTTCGTTTGGCCATCAGCATCAGTGATTGCGATAGTCGTTTTCGGGATGTTGACTGTGCCGGTCCCACCCGTCAGGATGGCAAACAGTGGCAAGCCAGTGAAGTCGCCTTGTTGGCCCTGGCGGTCCTGCCAGCCTTCAGCTGAACCAACAGCGCCGTACAAGTACGTACCGCTTCCGATCATAACGCCCAGATCATCGCGAATGAGCGGCGTCATGGTCACGTTATTGATGTGTGCCGGCGCGTAGGCCCGATCGAAGATGGACTGGCAGCTGCCGGCCATCGCTGGCGTTGTGAGGAAGATGTCATTGTACGGCGTTCCGGTCTTGTCGAAGAAGAAGCGCGAGATGGTATACCGGCTGTCACTGTTGCGGGTGAAGGTTGTTTCCGGCACGCACACATTTTTGGTCAGATCAGCATGTTGTGCATCTTTACCAATGAGTTGTGCGATGGTGCGTGGGACAGTGACCGTGACGCCGGCCTCGTTCGGGTCAACGAACGGAGCGACCGCGAGTGGGTCAGTTGGCGTTGTCATCACCGTGCCCAGCCGGGTCCAATCACCAGTTCCGGTCAACGAACCGAGTCCTTCATTCTGCTGGACGAAATGCAGGCTGCTGTTCTCGGGCCAAGCAGTTTCCCGGGTCGCATGTACTGTATCAATCTGCGTGAAACGTAGAGCTTTCTCGGTGACCTGGGCACAGGTACCGGTCATCGCCGAGGCCGTCAAGAAGATGTCGCTGTACGGTGTCCCGGTTTTGTCGAAGAAGAACCGGGAGATTGTGTAGGTGTAGTTTGCATTTCTTGTGAAGGTTTGCTCCGGCATACAAATCGTCGCCGTGAGATCGCCATGGTTAGCATCTTTTCCGGTCAATTGGGCAATCGTTCGCGGAATCGTGTACGTTGTCCCCGCCTCGTTCGGGTCAACGAATGGAGCAACCGCTAGCGGGTCAGTTGGTGTTGTCATCACCGTGCCCAGCCGGGTCCAATCACCAGTCATGAGTTGACCGATCGCCTGTCCGGTTTGAACAACATGAACGCGGCTGTTGATTGGCCAGATTCCTTCGGTTTGCGCTTGGGCTGTATCGACTTGGCTGAACTTCAGGGATTTGTCGACCACCTGTTGGCACGTCCCGGTCATGGCCGGTAGGGTCAAGAAGATATCACTGTACGGCGTGCCAGTGGTGTCGTAGAAGAACCGGTTGAGGTCGTACGTGTAGTTGCTATTTCGCGTGAAGTGTTGTTCGGGAACACAGATCGTCGCAGTGGTGTCAGCGTGCGCGTCATTCTTGCCAACTAACTGGACCACCATGCGCGGGAAGGTGTAGGTCGTCCCGGCCTCGTTCGGATCGACAAACGGAGCGGTCACGAACGGATCTGTTGGTGGCGACATGAGCACCCCCATCCGGGTGTAGTCACCGCCGTTAATGATCTGGCCGATCGCGATTCCTTGCTGAACGAGGTTGACCCGGCCGTTGGTTGGCCAAGTTGTTTCCGTTGATACGTGTGCGGTATCGATTTGGGTAAACTTCAGCGATTTGGCAACGACCTGGGCACAGGTACCTTGCATCGCGGCTGTCGTGAGGAAGATGTCCGCGTACGGCGTGC
>JACRFO010000111.1 GCA_016217865.1 Candidatus Kerfeldbacteria bacterium
AAATGTAAATGACCGGTTCGCCGGTCGGCCGTCCGAGGAAGGCGTTCCCACCGTGTGGGTTCTCCGTCTGTCTGTGGCTGACGGTAATTTCTTCATTCTCCCTATGGCCATTTCCCGCCAATCAAAAACCGAAACCCTCCAGTCACTAGCGGATAAATTCCAGCGGACCAAAGGGTTTATGTTCACCCACTACCAGGGGTTAACGGTCAAAGATATCACCGAACTTCGGCGAACCCTGCGCCAAGAAGACGTTGAGTTAGTCGTGGCGAAGAAGACGCTACTCCGAAAAGCTCTGGCCGCGAGCGGGTTCAACGCCGATCTGGTCGATGACCTCGAAGGCAGCGTCGCCATCGCTTTTGGATTTAGCGACGAGATCATTCCGGCCAAACTCCTCCAGAAGTACGCAAAGGACCACCCAGCTGTTCAGTTGCTCGGCGGCGTGGTGGGCGGTCAGGTGCTCGATGCTACCCAAGCTGTAACGATCTCTAAACTCCCAAGCCGCGACGAACTCCGTGGGCAGTTGGTCTGGGTCCTCGGCAGTCCGTTGTCCGGAACCGTCAATGTCCTGGCCGGAACGATGCGAGGGTTACTCAACGTTTTACAAGCATTACAAGAGAAGCAACCGGCTCCAACCGGTGCCTAAATAACGTACGAAAGGAAGCATCCTATGTCAGACGAACAGAAGTCAGTCGAAGTACCAGAAAAGTTCAAGACGTTGGTCGACCAAATTGAAAAACTTTCGGTCCTCGACTTGGCCGAATTGGTCAAAGTGCTTGAAGGGAAATTTGGCGTCAGCGCGGCTGCCCCGATGATGATGGCGGCACCGGCGGCTGGCGGCGAAGCCGCGGCAGCTGAAGAGAAGACGTCATTCAACGTCGAACTGACGGCGGCTGGTGGAAACAAGATCGCGGTGATCAAAGTTGTCCGCGAAGCGACCGGCAAAGGTTTGAAAGAAGCGAAGGACCTCGTCGACGGAGCACCCAAGATGATTAAGGAAGGTGCGACGAAGGACGAAGCTGATGCGCTTAAAAAGCAGCTCGAAGAAGCTGGCGCCCAAGTTGCCCTGAAGTAATTACTGTCACGAAAGCAAACAACGGCCGGGGTAGCCCGGCCGTTGTGTTATTTGTCCTGACTAGTGGATGAGCGTGACGCTCATGACGCTCTGTCCATTGAGGATGTAAGCAGTCTTGGTTTGTTCATTGATAGCGAAGTCGCGGAGGTTCGTCCACGCGTCTGACTGGTACTGATCGACCAGGGTGCCGTTCTTTGTATACACCAGGAAGCGATGGTGTTCCGGATCCAGGAGGTAGAGATGGGTAGCGGTCACGTCAGTCCAGAGCCGAGTGGCGTTGGTCAGGGCTGGATTTGCAGCCGCGAGGGCAAAGGTTGCTTTCTTGCCGGCCTGGTACTCTTCGACCACACCGTTCGGCTGCAGTATCCAGACGGAACCATCGACGGAGATGGAACGGGCCGAGGCGAGGCTAGCCGTCTCCTTCAGCCACAAACTCCCGGTACCAAGAGAAGACGTGGATCTGGCGAAGCGTAGGACAGCAGTATGTTCAGTATCTAAGGCATACAGACGGTTCTGGTACTGGTGGATCGCTTGCAGCCGCGGATTGGTTTGCGGATAGGCAACATCTATCGGTTTCCAGCTTTTCTTAACGACATCAACCTCAATGAATCCATCGCGATCAGTACCGAAGAGTATTGTGTTTGTCCCACTGCTCGCACCCGTGGTTGGCCGACCAGTGTCGAGTGCATTGGTAATGACCGTCGGTGTTGCACCGGTAAGGTCGCTAGTGATGACGGCTGCTTTCGTACCGTCGAAGGCGACTAAGCGAGATCCGAGGAGGTAGAGTTGGGTTGGTTGGAATCGATTGTCGGTTGCAGCATAGGATATAATCTGCGGCGCGTCGTTCACTTTGGTCAAGTGGGATAAGGCCAGTGCCAGGTCATCAAGCTTTGTCTGGATGGTCTGACGGGCAGTTTTATCCTTGGCATTGCGGTTTGGCAACGACGAGAATAATTCCGAAGCGGAGGTGTAATACTGTTGTGCCGTTTCTTCTCCGCCGTAGAGCATCGCGGCCTGCGCTTTCGTAATCGCGTCGTTGATCTGGCTGATCGTGGTGGCGCTGGCAACGCGGGGAGTCGTCGGCGTAGCAGTTTGCAAAATAGTGACAGCCAAGATGAACACGGCGATGACGCCAACGACGAAGAAGAGTTGCTGTCGACGGCCCAACTCTTGGAACCACGTCACAGTCCGGGATAACGACCATCGCTGGCGGAGGGCGGTCGGTGCAGCAACGTAGGCCTCATCAGGAGATCGGCGTCGGGGCCGGAACGCTTGGACAAGTAATCGTGCCCCACGAACGAACACTTGTCGAACCGCCGCGAACCAACTTGCAAACTGTCCAGCTGACCGTCGCGATAACATGGGTTGGGTCGTGGGCGAGCCCGGGGTGAGGACCGCGGTACCGGCCAAGCTGCGACGCGGTGGTTTACGTAATACGATCCGACGAAACACTCGCTGCAACGCTTGCGAAATGAGACTAGCCGTGTCGCGGACAGCCGGCCAGATGGAAGGTGACAGTAGTCGTTCAGTCGCCGCTTCTTGGGCGATGAGTTCTTCCATCGAGGCTTGTGGAGCATTACGGTTTCGTGTCGCCTGGACTTCCGGCCGTTGGGCAATAGAGGCGACCGCATCAACTGCGACGATGTGTGCCGCGACCGCGGCGAACGAAGATCGCGATTCAACGCCGAGCAACGTCGTTTCCCACTGTCGAACACTCTCGGCTGGTGACCGATCAATCATGGTGCGTCGGAGCTTTTCGATAGAGAAGTAATCGAGGAGGGACGGCGCGCAAAAGAGGAGCCGATCACCAGCAGTAAGCTGGCCGCTCACGACTTGCGAGAATAAGCGGAGCGGGTTGGGTTTTGTCCGGTCCCCGGGCCCCAAGATGTCATGCAGCCGTTCGTGGCGAACGAGGTACGCGTGCATCGGGCCGATGGTTGCGAGGAGCACCTGATCTCGCCAAAAAGCCGCGACCAAACAATGCGCCCGGTCAACCCACTGGGAGACACCGTCAGCAATGAGCTGGTGCATGCGCTG
>JACRFO010000001.1 GCA_016217865.1 Candidatus Kerfeldbacteria bacterium
CGCGGACGACGCCCGGGCCGCGAACCACGTGAATTTGAACAAAAAACGATCGATCTCGCTCGCGTCACCCGCGTCGTGGCCGGCGGTAAGCGTATGCGGTTCCGCGCTACGGTTGCCATTGGTGACCAAAAAGGCCGCGTCGGCTTAGGCATCGCCAAAGGTTCGGACGTTTCCGATTCGATCCAGAAGGCAGTTACAGCAGCGAAGAAGGGGATGATTACCGTCCCGATCGTGAACGACACCATTCCACACCAGATTCTCGTGAAATTCGGTGCTGCCAAGATTCTCCTCAAGCCAGCCCCGAAAGGGAGCGGCGTCATTGCCGGTGGGCCGGTCCGTGCTATCATGGAGCTGGCCGGCGTGAAGAACGTCGTCAGCAAGATTCTCGGATCATCGAACAAGATAAACAACGTCTACGCCCTTCTCGAAGCGCTCAAGCAGCTCCGCACCCGCGAACAAGCGGCCGCTAGCCGTGGTAAAACTGTATGATCACGCTACACGAACTCACTCCCGCTCAACACCGCCACCGTTTTAAACGCGTTGGTCGTGGCAATTCGTCCGGTAAAGGGACGACGGCTGGGCGTGGAACAAAAGGGCAACGCGCCCGGACGGGTGGTCGGAACAAGTTGACCCGCCGCGGATTGCAGCACCTGATCGTTCGGACACCGAAGACTCGGGGTTTCCGCAGCCGCCGTGAAAAATTTGAAAGCGTGAATCTCGAAGAACTCCAGCGTGTCTTTGCTGATGGCGCCACGATTACCCCGCGAGCTCTGCTGGAACAGGGACTCATTCGCCATCTCATTCCCGGCGTCAAAATCCTAGCGGGTGGTTCGGTCACGAAGAAATTCACCGTTAAGGCCCAGAAGTTTTCCGTTGAAGCGTCGGCCGCGATTACGAAAGCCGGCGGAAGCGTTACGGTCATCGCCATGCCTTCTCGCGTCGTTCCCAAGAAGCAACGAACATAATTCCATCCGCCCATGTGGCAGAAGCTTTCGTTGGTCTGGAAAATTCCTGATGTCCGGAACAAGATCCTCTTCGTCTTAGGGATCCTGTTCATTTTTCGCGTCGCGGCCCACATCCCGGTGCCGGGTGTCAACCTGACGGCCCTGAAGAATTTCTTTGAGAGCAATCAATTCCTCGGTCTCTTGAACGTCTTTTCGGGTGGTGGGTACGACACGTTCTCGGTCATCATGCTTGGAGTCGGCCCGTACATTACGGCTTCAATCATTTTTCAGTTATTGACGATGATTGTTCCGGCCTTGGAAAAGCTCCAAAAAGAGGGTGAGCAAGGTCAGGAGAAAATCAATCAGTGGACGCGCTACCTCGCAGTGCCGCTCGCGGCGCTCCAAGGATACGGCACGATCACCCTGATCCGCCGTTCAAGCGCCGCAATTCTTCCGAACTTGACGACCTTCCAGTTCGCGACGGTGATCATCACCATCACCGCCGGAACGATTTTTCTGATGTGGCTCGGTGAACTCATTTCCGAAAAGAAGATCGGCAATGGTATTTCCCTAATGATCTTCGCTGGTATTGTCTCCCGCATCCCGTCGGAAATCCAACAGACCCTGGCGGTGTATGACAGCAGCCAGCTGGTCCAAACCCTCGTCTTCGTTGGTGTTGGTCTGGTCACTATTCTCGGCGTGGTCTTCGTGACGGAAGCCGTGCGTAAAGTGCCGGTCTCGTACGCGCGGCGGGTCCGCGGTAATCAAATGGTCGGTGGAGCTGACACCTTCCTCCCGCTGCGCGTCAACCAAGCGGGCGTCATCCCCATTATCTTTGCCATTTCACTCGTCCTCATGCCGTCGCTGGTGGCCCAGTTCTTTGTGAACTCACACATCGGCTGGCTTCAAAACCTCGCCGCATCAACGTTAACCCTATTCCAATCGGGTGGCTGGGTGTATGACTCACTCTACTTCCTGCTCGTCTTTGCCTTCACGTACTTCTACACCGCGGTCGTGTTTCAACCGAACCAAATCGCTGAAAACTTGCAGAAGCAAGGCGGATTCATTCCGGGTATTCGCCCAGGCCGCCAGACGGCTGACTACCTTGGCTACGTGACGAATCGGATCATGCTCGCCGGCGCGCTCTTCCTCGGCGTCATCGCCATTTTACCGAACCTCGTGCAGCGCTTCACCAATGTCACCACCCTCATCGTCGGCGGCACTTCGCTCCTGATCGTGGTGAGCGTTGTGATCGAAACCGTCAAGCAAGTCGAGGCGCAGTTGATCGTTCGCGATTACGAAGGTTTTTAATGAACTGGACCGTTTCCGACCGCACCCATCGGTTCGTCGGTTCGGCTGATTTTGTGTATACTACTGGCGTATGAATACTCCACGATTTGTGATTCTTGGTGCCCAAGGCGCCGGGAAGGGGACACAAGCAGGGCGTTTAGCGCGCCGTCTCGGCATCAAACACATTTCAACCGGCGATGTGCTGCGGGCAGAGATTGCCAGTGGTTCACGGTTAGGGAAACAAATTGGGCAGATCATTAACCGTGGCCGGCTGGTGCCGAGTTCGATGTCGAACGCGATGATGAAACATCGGTTGTCACAACCAGACTGCCAACCCGGCTGGATTTCCGACGGCTACCCACGACGCGTTGATCAAGCACAGGCGCTGGCTCGTTATGGCAAGCCGAATCTCATCATTGTCCTCCATTTGACCGACCGCGCCGCCATCAAGCGCTTATCTGGTCGACGCGTCTGCCCGAAAGGTCACGTCTACCACCTCCGGCATGATCCACCAAAGAAGAAGCGGGGGTACTGCGATCATGACGGACTCCGCCTTCGCCAGCGCGATGATGATACGCCGCAAGCGATTCGCAAACGTCTCCACATCTACCATCACGAAACGGAGAAGGTGATAACGTGGTACAAAGAGCGAGTACTGGTGATTAATGTCGATGCACACCCGAGCATCAGTATCGTTTACCGCAGCTTGTTGAAGAAAATGAACCACATCGCATGGCTGTCATCACGGCTCCAGAAAAAGTAGCCCTTCTTCGTCGCAGCGGCCAGATTGCGGCGGCGGCTTTGGCGAAAGTAACATCCGCTGTCCGGCCGGGGATCAGTACAGCCGAACTCAACAGCCTAGCGGAAACAGAAATTCGCGAGGCCGGCGGCCGGCCGTCGTTCTTGGGATACGAGGGCTACCCGGCTAGTCTGTGCACATCAATCAACAACGAAGTCGTTCACGGCATTCCGTCGGCCGGCCGCCGGCTCAAGGCTGGCGACATCATCGGGCTCGATATCGGGGTCGACTATCAAGGACTGTTTTCCGATCATGCAGTGACGGTCGCTGTTGGCAAGACCTCACCAGACAATCAGCGCCTCATTGACGATACCACCGAAGCATTACGTCTTGGCTTAGCGGCAGTTGCACCTGGTGCGACGGTTGGGGACATCGGCGCCGCGGTTGAAGGGTACCTCCGGCCGAAGCACTACGGTATCGTAACACAGTTAACAGGCCACGGTTTGGGCTACACGGTGCACGAAGCTCCGGCGATACCGAATGTTGGTCGGCCGGGTACCGGCCAGAAGTTGCAGGTCGGGATGGTCCTCGCGATTGAACCAATGGTGGCGCTCGGACAACCCGATGTCGTTACTGCAGCTGATGGATGGACGGTGTTGACGGCTGATGGACGTCCAGCGGCACACATGGAGCACACGATCATCGTCACCCCGACAGGGTACGATATCATTACCCAACCGTAACTATGGCGAAAATCCTCGGTCTTGATCTCGGGGAGAAGAAAATCGGCTTAGCCATCGGCGACTCTGATCATGGTTTTGCTTTTGCCCGTCCGGCGTTGCTCGTTGACCATTGGGCTGAAGCCTGGCCAGTGCTCAAACAGCTGGTTCAGGACGAGGGGATAACTACAATCGTCCTGGGCTGGCCGACGAGTACTGATGGAACTCCTAGCGACCAAACGCAGCGGGCCGAAGAATTTCGAACAGCACTAGCAGCCCACCTTGCTATTCCAATCGTGACTCACGATGAGCGCTTCACAACCCAAGCGGTCCAACGCGAACAATCCCAATCCGCCCGGACGCTTGATCGCGGTATGGAGGACAGCCTCGCCGCTCAACTCATCTTGGAATCCTACTTGCAAACCCAGCGATGACAACTTGGTTCATCACCACTATCCTCGTTTCGTTCGTCACGGCGGTCATCCTCTCGCGGTTGATGATATTGCTCGCGCAGCGGTGGCGCGTCCTCGATGATCCCGGGGCTGCCCCAGATCGCAAGCAGCACACCGCCCCAACCCCACTCCTCGGCGGCGTGGCTGTTATCCTTGCCTCCTGGGTTGCTTGGCTCGTCCTGCTTGCTGCAAACGTCTTTCCGTCAGAGGTCCTGCCGTTGAAGCATCTGGTTGGTCTCGGCATCGCTAGCCTGATCCTCTTGGTGATCGGTGTCATTGACGACAAGTGGCGGCTGTCAGTCGGCTGGCAATTAACTGGCACGATCGTCGCGGCCCTCGTCATCGTTGGCACTGGCATCGGGATTCACTACATCACTAATCCGCTCGGCGGCATCATCTGGCTCAACCAGCAATCGATTAGCATTTTCACCTGGCAAGGGGTGCCATACCACCTCGTCCTCTGGGCGGATGTCTTCACGTTCGTCTGGTTATTGGGCGCGACGTACACAACGAAAATCCTCGACGGACTCGATGGACTCGTCGGCGGACTCGGGGTAATCGGTGCTATCGTCGTTTTCTTACTGACGCTCCGGCCAGAAGTCAGTCAACCTGCGATCGGACTGCTCGCCCTCGGGCTGGCTGGTGCAACAGCCGGCTTCCTCGTATGGAACTGGCATCCGGCGAAGATTTTCCTCGGTGAGAGTGGCTCGCTATACATCGGCTTTATCCTCGGTACGCTCTCGATTATCTCCGGCGGAAAGATCGCAACCGCGCTGCTGATCCTCGGGTTGCCCATTCTCGATCTACTGTGGGTCATTATCCAGCGTGTGCGCCGCCGCCGATCGCCACTCGCCACAGCCGACCGTCTGCACTTGCACTTCCGGTTGCTCGATGCTGGGCTGTCCGTCCGGCAGAGCGTCCTCTTGCTCTACGGCGTGATTATCGTTTTCGGTTTTAGTACGCTCTTCGTCCACGGTGTCTGGAAACTCATTGCCTTGAGCCTTCTGCTCATCGTCATGATCGGGCTCGTCTGGTGGGTCATGCGGCGGATCGCACAACGGCGCCTCAACGGGGACATACACTAATATCATGAAAGCAAATTGGTTTGCCATTACTGTCATCTTGGTTGGCGTGATCGTTATCTGGAGCGCCTGGCCGACACTCCATCGCCGCTTGGATACACAGTCTCCTCAACCAACGTCTGTGAGCGACGGGTACGGACGGGGCGCCGTTGAGTTTTCCGATAGCCGGGTCAACGTCACGATACCGCTGACTTTACCGCTGCAAGAGCGCGGCCTTGGGGAGCGCACTTCACTAGGAGCCGACGACGGGATGCTCTTCATCTATACGACCCCGGGATATCCAATCTTTTGGATGAAGCACATGCGGTTCGCGCTTGATTTTGTCTGGCTCGATCACGGTCAGGTTGTTGATATTACCGCCGATGTCCCGGCTCCGGCTGATGGCCAAGTCACCCTCCCAACCTACCAGCCCGATGTCCCAGCTAGCGCGGTCCTCGAGGTTCGCGCCGGCTATGCAGCCCGCCACCACATCTCGGTTGGGGATGCCGCCAAGATTGACAGATATTAGGCGCTCCGGTATACTGGCCGAGCCTGTTTTCATCGCTTTTCTTATGCACGCAGTCATTCGCACCGGCGGCAAGCAGTACCTCGTCGCTGAAGGACAAACCATTACGATTGAACGCCTCCCCGAAGCCAGCGGCCAGACGGTGACCTTTGCTGAAGTGTTACTGGTCGCTGATAAGGACGTTCAGGTCGGTAACCCGACCGTCAAAAGTGCAGTCGTGACGGCGACCATTGTTAACCACGACCGGGCCGCCAAAGTGACTGGTGTGAAGTTCCACAACAAGGTTCGGTACCACCGTACCTACGGCCACCGGCAGCACCAGACGACGGTGAAGATCACGAGCATCAAGGCCTAACGGTAAGGCGGGGTTGACGACCGCGAATTGCTGTTTCGCGGCATTTGCGGTATACTTCCAGGTACTACAAACTCACACCAAACGTATGGGGGATATGCCAACACCAATGCCGAAACCGGCGCCAGTCCAGCCGACTCCGGCCGCAGCTCCAGTCCAGCCGAAGAAAGCCAAGAGCAACTACCTGATTCCCGTCATCGTCGCCCTGCTGGCGGTTGGCGCTTTCCTTTTTGTCATCAATTTGGCAATTAAGTAAACGACCAAACAACAGCACCGGCTTCGGCCGGTGTTTTGTTTCCGTTAGGCTGCTTGGCGGTGGGCAATTGCCTCGCCGAGGGTAGCTTCGTCAACGTAGGTGACATCGCCGCCGGTCGGAATACCCCGGGCGAGTTGAGTTACTTTCACGGTTAACCCTTCTAAGGCTTTTTTCAAGTACAACGTGGTCGTTTCGCCCTCAATGTCCGGGTTCATGGCCAGAATGATTTCACTAACCTGTTCGGCCGAGACGCGGGTGATGAGGTCTTTGATGAACAGTTGGTCAGGACCACGACCCTCCATTGCGCTCACGGTTCCACCGAGCACGTGATAGAGCCCCTTATAGACACCGGTGTGTTCGATCGCTAAGACGTCCGGCGCGTCGGTCACAACGCAGATGGTTGATTGGTCGCGTGATCTATCACTGCAGTACCGGCAGGGATTCTGTTCGTCGAAGGTGTGACAGCGCGAGCAGACGACGATTTTGTCGCGCAGGTGTTCAATCGATTGCGACAATTCGTGGAGTTGGGCGGGCGATCGACGCAGCAACGAAAAGATATACCGTTCGGCGGTTTTTGGGCCGACGCCTGGGAGATGGGTCAGCGCGTCGAGGAGGCGGGCAATGGCCGGTGGGTACGTGGCCATAGTTACCGGGGATGATGAACGTTGCGCTGCCCGGCCAACCAGGCGGGGCCGTAGACAATCACTACGGCGAGCAATAGCCCCCCGAATCCAACGAGCCAGCTCGGTAGTGGTTGGGACATGCCGAAGGCATTTTGACAACCACAGTACGCGGACGTTTGGTCATCGCACGTCGAACAAGCGATGCGATTGAAAAAAAATTCTATTGCGAACCAGGCCGCGCTAGCCAGCAGGACGGTCCGAAAAGGCTTGGTCCAAACAAATGCCCAAACCCACGTTTTGTGGCTTACCGTTGGTAGTGGATCCATGCGCTGACGCCGGTTTAAGACAGTCCTGGTAGATTGAGGTGGCCCATTTCGCGGGCCTTCTTGGCCATCGCCATCTGTGATTTCTTGACGGCACTGTTGACCGCGTCAGCGATACCTTTCTCGATGTCAGTCTTGCGTTCCACCTTGAGGAGTTCCGGATCAATCTGAACGCCATTGACGTGCTGATTTCCGTCCATGACGACCTGGACCTTGCCGTGCGCGCCGTCGGCGTAGACGGTTTCTTCGGCGAGGGTATTCTGTAACGACTTCGCCTGACTGCGTAAATCTTTGAACTGTTTGAGCTTGGAGAACATAGCCATAGACATCCAGTGTACCAGCTTTCACTGGCCAGTTCAATGTCTCGGTGGCCTTGACTTTTTCGCCAGTTTCTCTAGACTTCGGCCACCTTTCGCCCTTTGTCTCTCACCTGGAGGAGTCCAATGATCAGCCAGCGCAACTCTGGTCGGCTGATGGACCTCCTCCGTCACGCCTACCGCGCCACCCATGACGCCGACGCCCAGTTGGCAGTCGTCGATGACACCGCGGCGGTTGTCCTGCAGTTCATCCGTCTGCGCCTCACCCCAGCCGAACAGGTAGCCGAACAGTTCGAACAGGTACTCCAGCAGCGGACCGTGGTCTCCGGACTCGTACGTCGGACGGCTTGTCCGCCAGACGAACTGCGACGGTTACGCCGCCTCTCTACTGCTCGGCGCCAGGAACTGTACGACGCTTTGATGGCCGCGGCTGGCTACCAGTGGCGCCACGGTGGCTGGCAGCCGGATGTTGAAGGGCATGGCGAAGCAGTCGAAGCGTTCGTCTACGACGCAGTAACCGAACAAGCCGTTCGGCACCGCGGGATCGGGACGCACGCCCTGGCAGTGTACGAACTGTACAACCTGGTTCGGCCGAGTGAACTCGGCCGACGCTGGCCGCTCACGGCCGACGACCGCCATCGGGACCTACTCGAACGCGCCCAGCACTTCGTCTGCGGCTTCATCCTGATCCTGCCTGGATGGCGAACGCCATTCCTGCATCTCTGGGAGAAAGAGCCGACCCTGCGGTGGGAAACCTGGCAGCAGATGGCCAGCGTCGTCCAGCAGCGGTTCCCGTTCCTCGTTGTCCAGCATGATGGACAACCCATTCCGTTCCGTCGCCCACGCTCACCGTAGCGTGTTTTCTTTTTCCGGCGAAAAAGAAAATACTCATACAGTGTTGTTCTGCTTGACTGATGCCCGACGATCAACTAGGGTCAGGAGGCATCGGTACACGCAGGCTAACCACCATGAGGGAGGTGATACACTTGCTGCCCTTTCGGAAGCAGATTGGTTGGGTCGAAACGTACGGCCAGAGTCGGCGTGGCCACCGGGTTCGGTACGACAATGCCATGACCAACGATGAGGCGCTCATTTCGGCGCTCTACGACGCGATTCAGCAAACGACGCCCGCACTGAACGATACGGTCACGGGTGACGAGTACTACGTCGTGCTCTGGTGCGACGAGAGCGGCCGAATCCTCGACACGCTGGCAGTCTGGCCGCAGCACGTCGTACTCGACTCGTTCGCGATCGCCGCAGCTCCTGGCGGCCAGCCCTGGCAGGCCATCAAGAACATCGTGTCGGCCCAACAGTCGACACCACGCGCCACCCGCCCATGACGGTTGGCTCTTTTATTCTGCGAACTGACTCTCGTCGAGGTGTTCGGCGCGATTATCGAACGAGGCGCGACGTTCAACGAAGGTCAATTTGACGCGCCCGGTCGGACCGTTGCGGTGTTTGGCGATGATGATTTCGGCCAGGTTTTTCTTTGCATCCTCGATGTCCGGATCGTAGACGACCGGCCGATAGATGAAGAGGACCACGTCGGCATCCTGTTCAATTGAACCTGATTCACGCAAGTGGGCGAGCTTCGGGATCGGCGGTCGTTCTTGCTCAACGGCCCGCGATAACTGCGAAAGGGCGAGGACCGGAACGTTGAGTTCACGGGCGATAGATTTCAGACCGCGAGTGATTTCCGAGATTTCTTGGGTACGGTTTTCACTTGAGCGGCTCTCCATCAGCTGGAGGTAGTCGACGACGATCAGGCCGAGTTGCTTGTGTTCGGATTGGAGCCGGCGGGCCTTGGTCCGGATTTCCATGATGTTGGCGCTGGCCGAGTCGTCGATGAAAATCGGCGCTTCGGCGAGCATCCCCATCGCGTGGCCGATCCGTTGGAAGTCTTCATCGTCCTTCAATCGGCCGGTCCGCATCTTCCAGAGTTCGACGTCAGCTTGCGAGGACAAGAGACGATCAACGAGTTGCTCCTTCGACATTTCTAGCGAGAAGATGCCGACAGGTTGTTTCGTCTTCACGCCGACGTTACGTGCGATGTCGAGGGCCAGCGCGGTTTTTCCGATGGACGGCCGAGCGGCGAGGACGATCAGGTCGGATTTCTGCAGACCGCCGAGCATCGAATCGAGCTGGGTGAAGCCGGTTGGGATGCCGCGGAGTTGCCCCGACTCGTGGTGGAGTTGATCAATCCGATCGAAGGCGGCGTCGAGAATGTCGCGGATGTTGATGAAGTTCTGGCGGAGGTAGCGCTGCGAGACGTTAAACAGCGACTTCTCGGCTTTGTCAAGTAGCGCCGTGACATCTTCCGATTCCGAGTAGCCCATCTCGACCATCGACCCGGCGGCTTCGAGCAAGCGCCGTAGTGTTGATTTCTTCTGGACTATGCTGGCGTACTGGACAACGTTCGCGGCGGTTGGGACGGCGTTCGAGAGGGAGACGAGGTAGCTCCGACCGCCGATACCGTCGAGGTGTTTCCGTTCGGCCAAGAGGTTAGACAGCGAGACGATGTCGATCGGTTCGTGGCGCTGGTACAGCGTCAGCATCGCGTCGTAGATCATCCGGTGCTTGTCGGCGTAGAAGTCCTCCGGCAGCAGTTGGTCTGCAATCCGGATAACGGCGTCGCGGTCGATCAACAATGAACCCAAAACGGCCTGTTCAGCCTCGGCGGCGTGGGGTGGGACTTTCAGTTCGACCGGAGTGAATTCAGCCATAGCCCTCGTAGTGTACCGAAGCGTCGACGGACTGGCAAACCCGATTACGCCCACCTTGTCCACCGGATCTGTCCACACGCTCCCTTGAAGGGCTGGGCTGGGTCCCGTATACTACTGCTCTATGCCGACCCCGCTCGACTTCGTCGTTCTCGACGTGGAAACCACTGGGCTCGACCCGACCCAAGGGCACGACGTGATTGAAATTGGCGCCCAGAAAATCCACGGTCGCGACGTCGTCGGCGAATTCGTCTCGCTCGTGAAGCCGAGTCGACCGCTCCCAGCTGACGTCGTCGCTTTCCATGCCCAAAACGGCATCACCCAAGCCCTCCTCGATGCGGAAGGGAAACTGCCCGACGCCGTTGTTCCTGAACTCGTGACGTTCATCGGCCCGGCCGTCATCGTCGGCCACAACGTCCAATTCGACCTCGGCTTCATCAACGAGCACCTGAAGCGCTTGAACCGGCCGGTCCTCACTAACCAGGCGATTGATACGCTCGAGGTCGCGCGAAAACTCCTCCTCCTGGCGAGCTATAGATTGAGTAATGTCGCGGCCTACCTCAAAGTGCCGCAACCGTCGGCCCACCGCGCGCTCGTTGACGTCATTACCACCCGCGAAGTGTTCTACAAGTTGGTCGAACGGGCGCAAAAAAAATAGAAGGTCCGTGCAGGCGAACCCTCGTGTTCATCGCATGAGCGATGGTGCGAAATGCGGGATGTTCTCCAGCCACGCCATGATCTGTGTCACCTGATCGGCGCGGTTCGTCGTAGTCAGGCGAAGCACCTGACAGGGTGGTGAAGCGTAGAACGCCTCATACTTGTCGTAGACCTGGTCGAAGTAGGCGAACTGGTCCTCACGCCACTTCTGCCCTTCGATCTCCCAGCGTCTCCGAATGAGGTCCTTGACCCACTCCTTCGGCATCGACAGGTGGACGACGTACTCCGGCCGGAGGGCAAGCGGGAACAGTACTTGGAAGAACTGCTCCAGCTGGTCGGCACGTTCCTGGCTCATCCAGCCGAGGTCAGCGAATGCCCGGGTGTAGAGTTGGCCGTCGTAGACGCAGCGGTCGCCGAGGATGATCCGGCGCGGATTCGCCTCGGACCACTGCTGCTGGTCCAGTGCCTCGATGTGGTAACGGGTCAGCCGCCACGCCTGCCGGTAGTACGGCTCGTCGAAGTGGCAATGTCCTGGTCGGGTGTGCAACAGGAACCGGTGATCCTTTTCGAGCATCTTCCGCAGCGTGCTCTTGCCACAGCCGTGGACGCCCGAAACGTAGACGACATTCCGCATGGTCACCTCCTCCGTTTAGATGCGTGAAGTCGTACCGGTCTTACCACATGATCACCATTTGGTCAAGCCCTCCATGGCTGGGCGACTGAAATCGTGGTATACTACCGGCGTGCCGAACGTTACAGAACACCCGCAGTCACGTGGCGAAGAGATCGCGAATAGCATCAGCCACGGTCTGGCTGTTATCGCCGTGCTCATCAGCGCGCCATTTTTGATTCTGCACGCTCTTCGGTTCGGTACAGCCTGGGATATTGTCGGTGCGAGCATCTTCATCGGTTGCGCCTCGCTGCTCTACCTCGGCTCGACGCTCTACCATGCCATTCCGCACCCGCGCGCGCGGCGCGTCTTTCACATCCTCGATCACAGCGGTATCTTCCTCCTGATCGCCGGCACGTACACACCCTTTACTCTGGGAGTGCTTCGAGGCGCTTGGGGGTGGCCGATATTCTTTTCTATTTGGCTACTGGCGATTGGTGGAATTGTCCTGAAGTCAGTCGGGAAGTTATCGAACCGCCACTGGTCGAATGCCTTGTACGTGACGATGGGATTACTCGTGATGGTCGCTGCGAAGCCGTTGTGGGTGAACGCCTCGCCATGGGTGATTCTCTGGTTGGGAGCGGGCGGTGTTGCGTACATCGGCGGGATCGCGTTTTATAACACCCGGCGCCTGCGGTATGGGCACTTTCTCTGGCACCTCTGCGTCATGGCCGGGACGGTCCTCCACTACATCGCCGTGCTGAAGTTCGCGTAGTCATAGCAAGACGCCGCGCCTTGACAATCACCCCAAAGCGCGTAGAGTAGGCCAATCGTTCTTTTGGTTGTCGTGAGCGCCGTGGTTGGACCGTCGTCCCGCTAGGGCGCTCACGTCAATCGTGATGTGAGCACAAGCCCACCTAGGATGGTGGGAAGGAGGCGCTATGAGTCGGTTGTGGAGGTTTGGCCGGCACGGCTGGGAACTCATCGACAACAAGCCGATCGGCGGTCCGATCCAGGTCGTCCAGCTCAAGAACCCGCGATTCAACGTCCTCGAGACGATCGAGGAGCTGTGCGCCCGCTACAACGGGCGACTCGTCACCCGCGAGGAGTACCGCCTCGCGATCTACAACTTCGAGCTGACCCATCCGATGGGCTTCCCGATCTGCGTCGGCGACCGCTGGCGCGAGGGCGCCTACGCGTTCCGTCACGGGTTCTTTCTCAACCCGAAGAACGGGCACGATCTCGCGACGAACGTCTCGACCGACAACTACTGGCGTCTGCGGCCCGTCACCCGCGGCTTCCAGCGGCCCTGCTGGCGCTTCGCCGTCGCGCCCTACGCCTGATCCACCCGCACCACCCATCGCGCCCCCGACGCGATGCTTTTTTCTTTGTTGAAGATGTGCCGCAAAGGAAAAGAGCCATCATTGCTGCTGTAGGGTAGTCGAGTTGACCATAACCGATAAACCGCTTATACTCTTTCCCATGTCCGACCAACCGGCGATGGCTATTTCGGCCACGAACATCACGAAATCCTTTAAAGACACGCACGTCCTGAAGGGTATTAACCTGGCCATTCCGGCTGGGAAGGTCTTTGCCTTACTCGGGCCGAACGGCGCCGGAAAAACGACGATGGTGCGGATTCTCGCGACTCTGCTCCGTGCCGACGGCGGCGAAGCGAAGGTTGGGGGATTTAATGTCGCGACGCAAGCCGACGAGGTCCGGGGCGTCATTGGCCTGACTGGACAATTCGCCGCGGTTGACGAAAAGCTCACCGGCCGGGAGAACTTAGAAGTCATCGGCCAGCTCTATCACATCAGTGCTGCTGACGCGAAACGCCGCGCCCAAGAATTACTCGAGCGGTTTGAGCTCACCGACGCAGCTACCCGAGCGGTCAAGAAGTATTCCGGCGGTATGCGCCGTCGGCTCGACCTGGCGGCCAGTTTAATTGTGACGCCGCCAATTCTCTTTCTCGACGAACCGACAACCGGACTCGATCCGAACAGTCGCAATGCGGTGTGGGCAATGATTGGAGAGCTGGTGAAAGAAGGTACAACGATTCTCTTGACCACGCAATACCTTGAAGAAGCCGATCAACTCGCCGACACAGTTGCCGTTATCGACCACGGCGTCGTTATCGCCGAAGGCACGCCAGACGAATTGAAGGACCAGGCTGGCCGTGAGCGCCTCGAAGTTGTGGTCGAAACCGACCAGGATTTCACCCGAGCCGTGGCGGTCGTCGGGTCGCAATCAAGCGCGAAGGATGCCACAACCCGCACCTTGCAGTTCCCGGTCGAACAGGGTGTTCACCAGCTGCGGGCGATTCTCGACCAGTTCGACGAAGCGCACATTAACGTCAAGAGCATCGCCACACATCGCCCAACGCTTGATGATGTGTTCCTCAAATTGACGGGACATCAGGCAGAGGTTGAACATGCTGAAGACAAGAAGGAGAAGAAAAAGTAATGTCTACCATCGCCAACAACATTCCGCAACTGAAAAGGTCGAAGCTTTCCTGGCTGCTGATCGATTCAGGCGTGATGATTAAGCGCAGCCTGCTCCAGATCCGCCAGGATCCGGAACAGCTCCTCGGCCTGACGATTCAACCGATCATGTTTGTCGTCCTCTTCCGCTTTGTGTTTGGCGGAGCGATCGACACCGGCGGCATCAGCTACGTCAACTTCCTGATGGCCGGCATTTTCGTCCAAACCGCCGCCTTCGGTTCAACCATGTCGAGTTACAGTGTGGCCATCGACTTGGAAAAGGGGATTATGGACCGCTTCCGCTCCTTGCCGATGATGAACAGTGCTGTCCTCGTAGGTCACGTCGTGGCGGACCTCATCCGCAACCTCTTGGCCACAGCGGTGATGATCGGCGCGGGCCTGGCCGTTGGGTTCCGTCCGGAAGCTAACCCGTTTGAATGGGTTTTGGCGATTGGGTTACTCCTCTTATTCTCATTCGCGCTCTCCTGGTTGTTCGTGTTCGTTGCGTTGGTTGGTAAGTCTATCCAGTTCGTCCAACAAGCCGGGTTCATCATCATTTTCCCGCTGACCTTCGTCTCAAGTGCCTTCGTGCCGGTCGATACGATGCCGTCTTGGCTCCGCGTGTTTGCCGAGAACCAACCGTTGACGCATTTGATCGAAGCTATTAGGGCTTTACTGGTCGGCACGCCAGTTGGCAATCACGTGTGGTGGACGGTGGTGTGGAGCCTCGCGATACTCGTAGTTGGCTTCACGGTTACCACATCGATTTTCCGCCGCCAGGCGAAGTAGCCTTGATACATTGACGAAGGGGTTGTTTTTCGTTACTCTTTGTGCGCCCTTACGGGTTCCTACCTCAATGGGTCCCCGCTAAGCGGGGACGGGTAGAAGTGACCCCGGATCGCAGTCCGGGGAAACGATCGACGAGGCACCGGCGGCGCATCGTCGCTACCCAGGAAGAGCAACGGTCTGCCGTTGCAAATTGTTCAGAACTTTCACAATTCTAAAACAACCGTAAGTAACATTATGGGTTCCTAGCTCAATGGTAGAGCAACGGCCTTTTAAGCCGTGGGTTCTGGGTTCGAGTCCCAGGGGACCCACCAGCCTTCGTTCGCCTTAGCCTGCGGCGTCGGCTAACTACGGCTGGCTAGCCAGCCGAAACTTCAGTGAAGGTCGGCGAGCTGAGCAACAATACATGGTTTACGTCTACATCATCGTCAATAGCGCAAAGACATTTAAATATGTCGGATTGACGGATGACATCAATAAACGGGTCGCTGAGCACAACCAAGGCCTCTCTATTGCGACCAAAGGATATCAACCGCTAGAGCTAAAATGGTATTGTGCTTTTCCGAGTAGAAGCGAAGCGGCCCAATTTGAAAACTATCTTAAATCGGGTTCTGGGCGAGCCTTCACTCAACGCCATTTGGTACAATGAGACTCGTCCGCCAAAGCACACCAGTGCGACGGCGGAAGTCCCAGGGGACCCACCAAAAGTCTCGTGTCGTGAGCACACTGTGGAGAACGGCACACGTTTCTATCCTACATTCGACAGATTGTTGAGTTGAGTACACAATATTACAATGGCCCTATATTTTGACACTCACGAACCTACCGACCTATTGAAGGCCTTTAAGAAGGCCATTGATGATGGGAAGGTTACTACCTGGTCTTACGATGACGATGGCGATTTTACGCACACCCCCGACCAGTGGGTACGGAAGGCTTGGCTCCGTCCAAAGATTGAAAGCGGTCGTCTTGCTTTGTACATACTTCATCCAAAAGCAACAAATATCTCCTCGATGGTTTACGCCGTTTACCATGGCCGCTTTATTGAATCAATGTTAGTACACTGCGATAAGCTATTTACGAATGGCATTGCAACGGCATTTCCTGCAGGCACTGACAAAGTGGCTCCACCTACTCAATAACATCTATGCCGCCGAGAACTACAAGGGTACGAACGACTAATTCTAGAACACTCATTAAGCTCAGAATTTCGGCTGAGTCTGATGAGAGTATGTTCTTTCCAGAGTACTCAATACTGCAAAAGACAACAGAGTCTGTGAACAACTTCTATAACCTATATAAGAATAGACGCGCTGGAACCTTTGGACCCTCGACACATATCCAGCAGGACATCTATCGCGCAATGCTCGTATTTGCTTGTGCGGGGCTAGACGTGTTCATCAAGAAACTTGTACACGACAAGTTGCCGCAACTATTGGCGTACGATAAGAATGTCGAAGAGCGCTTTGCCGACTTTGTGGGCAGAGACCTTCGTGACGACAAGATCGTGAGCATCCAGCGTCTGTTGGCATTAGCATTAGTGAATCCGAATCCTAGGGCACCCCTCCTAGAGCGCTACCTTCGCGAGATAGCTGGTGGCAGTCTTCAATCAGTCGGAGCCGTTGAAAATGTTATCAAGGCATCGTGCCTTGAATCCGAGAAGATTATAACGACGCAAAATAGGAAGCCACTTCAGGAGGCATTCGGGGTGCGTAACGAAATTATTCATGAAATGGATATTAATGTTGAGAATAATGCGCCACGTTCAAGACGTTATCGGACGCGACGCCAACGTTCCCAGAACACTGTGGAGCGTCATACAAAAGCAATCGTTGGTTTGGCAATAACTTTCTTCACGGCTTACAAGAAAGTATTCGTCAAGTACAGTATAGGCGTGAAGAGTACGGGCTAGGCGGTGCTGTATAGCACCTACGATGCCCTCCGCCTCGGCTGATATCTCTGCAAATCCTCTTCTGTCGCCGGCCTGTCGTCTGGGTTCTTTGCGACACCCTCAAGAATGGACGCGAATCGTGCCTATAGCCACTTGACCGACCGCAATAAGGGGCTTATAGTAAAAGAGGCAGGTCGACCGAAAGGCGTCCCTGAAGTAGCGTCACAACTACGGTGGCCCACTACGTCCGTGCGAGGCGACTCGCTTGCTGAGAAAGGAGCAATGCATCCTAGGTAGTAGCGAAAGCTTCCCTGCCAGCCAGTCGGGACTGAGCTGGATCCCGCGTCGAAGCCGATAGCACCCCCGAACGGCTGTAACTCTCCCAAAGACTCCGGTTCATAGAAGTCTATTGAATCTCCGGCATTAGCCGGAGTTTTTGTTTTATTCTGAGCCGCTATCTTCTATCTGCTGTTGAATTGTCACATCCCGCACAAACGCCAGGGCGTTCATGAGCATATCCGCCAGTTTTGCGGCGTCAGCCAAGGAGAAGTCTTTCCCGGTAGACTCATTGAGGATCTTCTGGAACTCCTCAACTTCCGGTTCTGAGAGACGACGGAGTGGAGGAAGCGAGCTCATACACAAGGTGTCTCGCGTTGTGAGCCTTGACCCTCTTTCCAATTCTCAATCCGAGTGACCCACCACGTGGGACGAGACGTTGCAGCGGCGAGAATCGAGAACGGATTCTTGGCTAGGCAGAGCGGTTCTCGGTCCTTGACCGTCCAGTTCGAAGTCGTCGCCTCCACGATCAGCCTGCGTTGAACCGGGCCGGCTTTCGCGAACACGAACGGTGCGGTCAAGCTGAACTCTAAGACCTTCTCCAGCCGTGAAATCAGTTCATCGCCCGACGGCTCCGGTTGTTCGAGCTTGAGCCGCAGAACCGTTTGTCGGTCGATGAGTTCCAGCCTCTTGCGATCGTAGGTCGCGTCATCGACCTGGCCGCGAAGACGGAGATTGAGGAGCGACTCAAGCTCGCTGCCGGCTGCCTGCACCGACTTCTCGAGCGACTGGTGCGCGGTCCGCAGTTGGTCCGCGTTGGCCTTGATTTCTGGTCCGACAGTGTCTTCGAACCACTCGGCCGCCTCTTGATCGATTGCCATCTCTTGAAGTTGAGCGAGAATCTTTGATTCGAGAGTTGCCTCCGGTAGGGCTGGCTCACGACAAGGCTTGAACCGCGACGGACCGTGGCAGCGGTAGTACACGTAACGATTGCCCGAGGGCTTCACGTGTGCCTCGGGCGTCAGGATGCAGCCGCACCGCCCGCAGCGCAGCAGCCCAGCGTACGTGAAAGCGTGCTTGGCCGGTCGCGCTTTCCCGGGGCGTCCGATGATCTTCTGTGCGCGCTCGAACTGGTCGGCGGTGATCATCCGCTCATGTGATCCGCGGTACGACTCACCCGAGGTCAACTGGATTTTCCCCGAGTAGAAAGGGTTCGCGAAGAGGCGGTACAACTGCGAAGCGGATAGAGGCCGACCACCGGTGCGGCGCGTCTTTCGCGTCCGGAAGCCCCAGTCGTCCTTGGCGGCTTGGAGGATCTGCACTGGTCGCATGCGGCCCGAGATCAACTCGTCCCACATCTTCTTCACGAGGTCCCATCGCTCCGGGTCACGAATCACGGTCTTGGTCTTCGGGTCCTCGATGTACCCGTGGGGCGGGCGGAAGTTCGGCCAGCCACGCTGAAAGCGGGCGCGGTTCCCGCGCTTGACGTTCTGCCGAAGGTCGTCGATGTACTTGGTCGCCATCCCAAGTTCGAAGTTTCCGAGGAAGCGGTCGTTCCCGTCCGCCGTGTAGGTCCGATCCGACGTGATAACCATCGGGAGCTTGCCGTCCGCGAGGGCTTGTAAGACCTGGCCGGTGTCGAAGTGGTTCCGGGCGAGGCGATCCATCTTCCAGCAGAGGACGCCGGCGATCTCTCGGCGATGGATTCGCCTCATCAGGGTTCCAAAGATTGCTCGTCCAGGCTCTTTCGCGGACTTGGACTCGGTCAGGACCTCGGCGATCGTCAGCCCACGTTTCAATGCCAGGAGCTTCAGCTCCTGAATCTGCGAATCGATCGAGAGGACCTGCTTGTCCTCGGATTCGGTGGACTTGCGAGCGTAGATGACGTTGACGGGCATAGGGGTGACTACTTCATCAATTCCTCAAGATCGCGAATCCGTCAAGACATCACCTGGGACTACCTTCGAACTCACGGTGTCGTCGTCGCTCGGCGACGCAGTGGCCAGCACCTCCATCATCGTGTGCGCCAGTGCGAGGAGCTCGGACGCGCGGCCCCATGCATCTTCAAGGGTGACCTCGCGGTTGCCACACCGAGCGAGGATTCGACGCAACCGCTCGACGTCGGTGGTCGTGAGTCCGAAGCCGTAGCGGGGTTCAAATTCTTCGCTGTGCTGTGGCTCCATGCCGTCATTCTGGCGCATCCTGTTCCTTCGGAGCAGGAGGGCCGAGGCGACAACGGTGCCGCAAACATGGGCATAGATCGACTTATCCCCAGCGCTGCGCACAGGTTGTCGCGTCGACCCCCCTGTTCGGTTTTTCTTCGGGTGGCTAGAATGTCCTTATGACTCTGCAGTTCACCCCGCGGCCTTCTCGCCACACCCCGAAGTTCCCCAACGCCATCCGTCGCTACCGCGTCCAGATGGGCTTGAGCCAGCATCGTCTCGGTGCTGTCCTCGGGCTGCACCGCAGCATGGTGTCACTGTGGGAGAGAGGCCTACGCGTGCCTTCAGTTCCCAGACTCTTCAGAATGGCCCGCGAGTTGGGCACGATGCCGGAGGCTCTGTACCACGACTTCTACTCGGCATTTCCTCGGGAGGGAGCTTCGACTAACACAGCAGCGGCATGATCGAGCAGCGCCTACTTGCCCGTCTTCAAGAGCGTGCGAACACGCGCGGGATCGTGCCAGTGCGCGGAGACGTCCTCGTCCAAGAAGTCGGTGCGACGCAGGAAGAAGTGGGCGCAGCCATCAAAAGGCTTGAACGCGCTGGACTCCTGAGAGTCATGTCCACGTTCCCGTTCCTTGTCTTGAAGCTCCGTTCGTGGTCTGGCAAGACCCCGAACCCCGAGGAGGAGTTCTTGCAGGTGCATTAGGGTCTCGCTGGAGAGGGGAGTTGTCGAGGAACGAACGTACTCCCAGCCTACACGATCCCTTGCGTTCGTGGGCGCGTCCGAGAAGAAACTGTCCGGCTCACAAACAGCGACAAGGTTAGGACGGCTAAGGTTAGTGCTGGATAGACAAAACAATAATTGTATAGTAGACTATACAATATGAAGCAGATTGAAGCCCTCCGGGCCCTTGGATTAGCCCAGGCCGAAGCGGTCATATACATCGCCTTGTTACAAAACGGCGCCCAGCACGTGTCTGGCCTGGCGCGGCTTACGCGGCTGTACCGGCCGACGATCTATCGAGCTCTAACGAGCCTTGAGCAGCGGCAGCTCCTCACAGAAGAAACCGTCGGCCGGAGAACGATGTATGCGGCTGAAGCTCCGAAAAACTTACGTGGGGTGGCTGAAGCACTCACCCAGGGTGTCGCTGGCACGATTACTGAACTCGAAGCGCTCCGGCAACCGCAGGCTGTGCCGAGTGTCCGCACCTATCATGGCCGAGCTGGTATCGGCCGGGTCTATGAAGAGATTGTGGATGCCACGAAGAGAGGCGGTGTGATCTATCGGTATGAATCACCGCGCGACCACCACCGGAGCAAAACCTACTATCCGCCGCGCTATCGGGAACGGGCAATTCGCGCACGGGAAATTGAGAAATTCGTGATCACGAACGAGAAGACGCATCGCAACCGCCGCAGTGTTCTCGAACGACTGTCACGATTTGTCCCAGCGAAAGTCGACTCGTTCGATTATGATGTGACGATGGTCATCTACAGCGGTGGCCTAGCAATCATAGACTACCAAACCGAGACCGCAACCTTGATCGTCAACAGCCGGCTGGCGAATTTTCAACGGCAACTCTTCCGCCTTCTCTTCGACCAGTTGGGGCGGTAGAACCGTGGGTAGCTAGGGCTAAACCGGGTTAAGCGCGGTTCTTTTTTCGCCTGGCGAAACCAGTAATTAACTCCACGTGGACTGTGTATCTTACGCCCCAAGTTTCTTCATGATCTCGGCGTTCAGTTTACTCCGCCAGGTTTCGGTCGCGTGAAAGAGATCATCACAGAACGCCGCAACGTCTTTGCCCGTCACCTCGAGGACGCTTTTGCCTTCCTTTGCGCCGGCTTCGAAGAGATGAAGCAGGTCTTCTAATGTAGCGAAACTTTCGTCTTGACTCCCGGACGAGGCGGAGAACCGCCAGAGGTTCCACATGTACTCTTTGATTTCGTTGTAGACGAGCTGGTAGTCCCGTGGGAGTGCCTTCGAGCGCGCTTCTAATTGTTTCCAGGCTTTTTTATCGCCGATAACTTTCTTGAGGAAGCTATTCATAACGTTTCTCCTTTAAGGTATGTAAAGTTGATGAAACAAATTTCCACTTCGTCCAAAAGAGGGCCAGTTCTTTCCGCCCGGCGGCGTTGAGGGAATAGAGTTTACGCGGGGGACCAACGTCGGACGGCTGTTTTTCGATGTCCACGAGTTTATTGGCTTCGAGGCGTAGTAGGATCGTATAGACTGTGCCTTCGACCACGTCGGTGAAACCGAGGTCGCGGAGCGAAGAGGTGATCACGTAACCGTATGTTTTCTTCCGGCTGATGATGTCGAGGACGCAGCCCTCGAGGACGCCTTTGAGCATTTCGGTGATATTGTCCATGTCGTGTGGATAACTATATAGTATTACAGACTACTACTACATAGTAGCACCGAGTAGTTAGAGCGTCAAGGGTTTACGTACGACCTGTCAATTCCAACAGGAACAGCCGGTATCTAGTATTCGTGATA